>JAIRKW010000055.1 GCA_031259875.1 Campylobacteraceae bacterium | reverse complement strand
CTGATAAAACAGACCAAAATCTCTCTTGAAACTGCTAAAAAAAATTTAGACTATACCATCATAACCGCTCCGCTTGAAGGCACTATCGTATCATTGCCCGTAAAAGTCGGACAAACTGTAAATGCCATGATGAACACCCCGACAATCGCACAGATAGCCGACCTAAGCAGTGTAGAGATATTGATGGAGATATCAGAAGGTGATATTTTAAAAATCAAACCAAATCAAAGTGTGAAATTTTCCATACTCTCAGACGATACTTTCTACGAAACGTCCATCAAGTCCATAGACCCAGCCCTAACTACGCTTACAAACGACAAATATAACGGCGTCACGGAGGCAAACCAAGCTATATACTATTATGCGAGGGCTGAAATAGCAAATGAGGATGAGAGGCTTCGCATAGGTATGACAACTCAAAGTTTTATAGAGATAGAAAAGCGCGAAGATGTTTTAACTATACCCATAAGCGCCGTTTATGAAAAAGACGGACGCAAATATGTCAAAACGCTTGCTGATAAAAAAGCGTATGCAAAGGAGATAGCTACCGGTTTATCTGATGATTTGCTTATAGAAGTGACAAGCGGACTCAAAGAGGGCGAAGAGGTCATCATAACGCAGATGTCAGCGCAGGAGATAAAAATAAAAGAGAATGAAGTGCCCGAAGAGCTTGATTTGTAAAAGGCAGAAGTTATGAAATTGATAGAATTAAAAAATATAAACCGTTCTTTTACGCTTGGAAGCAATGAGATATATGCTCTGAAGAATATAAATTTATCTATAGATAAAGGCGATTTTGTGGCGATTATGGGGCAGTCGGGCTCTGGTAAGTCTACGCTCATGAACATTTTGGGCTGTTTGGACTCCTCAACGTCAGGTTCATATAAGATAGAAGGTATTGAAGTTGCCGATATGGATAAAGACGCAAAAGCAGAGCTTAGATGCAAAACTTTTGGTTTTATATTTCAAAGGTATAATCTGTTAAGTACCCTAAGTGCATTTGAAAATATCGCTCTGCCTTGCATATATTATGGTTTGGACAGCAAAACAAGAGCTCAAAAATCAGAAAAACTTTTAAAAGATTTGGGGATTTTGGACAGGTCTGAAAACCGTCCAAATGAACTCTCAGGCGGTCAGCAGCAAAGAGTAAGCATCGCCCGCGCACTTATAAACGGCGGCAAAATAATACTTGCCGATGAACCCACAGGTGCGCTGGACAGCAAAAGCGGCGAAATGGTTATGGATATCATCAAGGATTTACACAAAAAAGGTCATACGATAATTTTGGTAACTCATGACCGGCACATAGCCTCGTATGCAAACAGAGTTATTGAGCTTAAAGACGGCGAGATAGTATCAGATACAAGAAAAAGCAGTGAAATATATAGTGCAAAAGAGGTAAAGCAGACCCAAAAAAGCGGCAGCTTTAACTATCTTTTATATCAATTTTATGAAAGTTTCAAAATGTCGCTCAAAGCCATCAGGACACATAAAATGAGGTCTTTACTGACAATGCTTGGAATCATCATAGGTATAGCTTCAGTTGTTTCAGTTGTTGCGCTTGGCAACGGTTCTAAAGATAAAATCATGACAGATATGAACTCTGTAGTCGGAGCAAATACCGTTATCATACTGCCGGGTCAAGGAATGGGTGACAAGGAGGCAGGCAAAGTAAAAACATTGAAGATAAGCGATATAAATACTCTTGCGAAGCTTAATTTTGTAGACAGCGTCAGCCCTAATATCGCATCAGAAGGCTTAGCGGTATATAAAAACAAGTCGCTGTTTGCTTCACTAAACGGCGTTAGTGCAGAATTTCTTGATGTTAATAACAAAAAACTCCAATCCGGCAGAAGTTTCAGCGCTTCAGATATCAAGAATGCAGAAGCAGTGGCGATTATAGACCAAAATATGCAAAAGGAATTTTTTGGCAGCAGTGATTCTATAGGTAAAATCATCATTTTTAAAAAACAGCCTTTAAGAATCATAGGAGTTATAGCCAAAGAGGATAACTCTTTTGGACCCCCTGATACGAGTTTGCAGATATATACTCCATATACCACAGCTATGTATAAGATACTGGGAAATCAAGATATAGCAGGAGTTAACGTGAAAATTAACAGCAGTGTAAATTCGCATTTAGCCGAAGAGAATTTGATAAAAGTTTTAACATCCATTCACGGCAAAAAAGATTTTTTTACGATAAACAGCGACAGTGTGCGAAAAATGGTTGAGGATATAGCCAATACTATGACGCTTTTAGTCTCCTCCATAGCTATCATATCCCTTGTGGTAGGCGGCATAGGAGTGATGAATATTATGCTTGTGTCCGTAACAGAGAGAACCAAAGAGATAGGCATCAGAATGGCTATTGGGGCAAAGCGCAAAAATATACTTCAGCAGTTTCTAACCGAAGCTGTTTTGCTCTGCCTCATCGGCGGAATTGCAGGAATTTTACTTGCGGTACTGCTGGGTTTTGTTTTTAACAGCTTTATTGATGAGTTTAAGATGATTTTATCTTTGGATGCTGTTTTCATAGCTCTGTTTTTCTCAATGGGCATAGGTATATTATTTGGATATATGCCGGCGCGCAATGCATCAAATCTAAATCCCATAGATGCACTTGCGAGGGATTAAATTTGTAAAACACGAAATGCGCAAAATCATAGTATGATTACGGAACTGCTGGCTATGACAAACTTTTAGCTTCCAAATTGTATTAATTCATGCCGCTTTTTATAAGTACTTTATAAACTCTATAGTATGCGTTGCTGCTCCGCAACTTTTGTCAGCTTTCAAATATTTTGCCTGCTTGCAATTTAATTTTAGCTTGTTTATTGCTGGATAGGCAAACATAGTCTATACGTTTTTATTTAAAGATGAGTTGACATATCCGCTCAAGCCCATAGTCGCTCACAGCTCTAAATTGATGATGTGTGTCTTCTTGTTTTCGGCAAAATCCATAAACAGATTTAAAATGGCAAAACTTTAACGTTTGATATCTTTTTTATCGCTGCTTTTATCGCTCTCAACTCTCTTTTCAAGCAAAAATATCATTTTTCATCATTAGAGATGGCAACTGCTACCAAATGGCACGTTTGATGGTATTTATGTGTCCGTTTGTTATTAGGTCAAAAGCGCCTGAATATATGACTGTTTTTTATTCTGCGCTTCATTTTTAATGTAAATCATTTGGTATGCCAAACATATTGATGATATAAAACTATTTGTACTGTTTTTGATATTATCTCTTTGTTGTTCAAAGATGTGTTTGCTGTAAATAAAATTACAATTTTTGATTTTTTTAAGTAATCTTATGCAATAATTTAAACTTAATCAAAAAACAAAAGGTATGACACAAGTGAAAATATTTGCTTCCTGCATGTTTATATGCTTTTTTATAAGTGTTGTAAGCAGTGTGCTCTTTCACATTTACCGCATAAGATAAAGACTTTATTTTATCGTGGGCTAGTACTTTGCCTGCGACAATTAAATAGTCTTTATTGGGAGGTATAAAATGAGACTGCACGTATAATATTTTCACCGCGCACGCAAAGTGCGCGGCTTATC
>JAIRKW010000033.1 GCA_031259875.1 Campylobacteraceae bacterium | reverse complement strand
GTATATGATACCTATTTTCTTAAAGATATAGGTGCATCAAGTTTGACTGATGTGAATATGCCGATTTGTGTTGATGGACTTAGCGAAGGTGTACCAAACACTTATGTGCCGTATCGCAACGGCATATTTATCTCCATAGCGGCATCTTTGGCTGAGAAAGAAGGCGCGCATGCTTTGTATCTTGGTGTGATGGAAGAAGATAGCAGCGGATATCCAGATTGCACTCAAAAATTTATTGAAAAAATTGAAGTAGCTGTGAATGAAGGGACTAAAAAAGAGACGAGTATTGCGATACACACGCCGCTAGTACATATGACAAAAGAAGATATCGTCAGAAATGCCATTGAATTAGGTGTGCCCTTGGAGCTTACGTGGAGCTGCTACAAATATGAACAAGAGGCATGCGGTGTGTGCGATAGCTGTCGGTTGAGATTGAAAGGTTTTGAAAAAGCAGGCATGAAAGATAAAATACCATATGCTATTTAAGCTTTATTTTTAATAGCGCAGACAAAATTGAGCTTGCGGATTTAAAAAAGTGTTTTTTGAATCTGTTTTGGCTCTTCAAGAGCCTCTATAATTTGTTCTCTTGCCCCAAGAGTCAAAATATAGCGCAGTGATTTTATCGGTATGGTTTGAAGCGTTTTTGCTGAAGTGTATCTTTTGCATTGCATGGAGATTTTCGCATTGTGCGGTGCTAAAATGAGTAGATACTCATCCGATACACAACCCTTTATCCAATCTATCTCGCGCTCAAAAAGCTCCTCATCCGTTTCTATAATGATGGCTTGATTTGTTGTGCCAAAAGGGCGTGCTTCAAGAACAGTATTTACAAATATCGGCTCAAAATGTCCGTTTTTTTCTATAGAATCTACTTTAAATTCAAGCGATTTTTTCTTTAAAAAAACCACAATAGCGGCGAAACTTGGCACAAAAAGTGGAGGAATCATAAAATCTTTAAAATAATTTTCAGCGCATACAAAAGTGGTTCTAAATATAGAGTGCGACTGCAATATATTAGCTTCAGATTGTTCATCTATGCTTTCAAATTGCGGCGATATCTGCCTTAACAACTCTTTGCTTTTTGAAAAAATGTAACTTTTGGGTTCCAAATCTACAACTGCCAAGAAAGCTTCCAAAATACTGCTTTTTAACAGAGTATTTTTAAAATGCAGCTTGAAAGAGTGTAGCATGTCAAACTGTAAAACAGACAAATAAACAGTATTTATCTCATTTGTCTCAACCAAAAACCGCATAAAACGAATCATTGCTTTTTCTATGCTGTCCACCTTTATCCATGCTATCTCAGTATCGTCGGTTTGGATATTTTGTTCATGTATGATAGCATATGCGCCGCGCTCGAGAGCCTCCGATATGTCTTCGCTTTTGCCTTCATGTGAGAAAAACGCTGCTCCTCTTGTAACTTTTTGTGCTTCTGCCGTGAAACTGGTAACAGCCGTAACAGACGGCTTTTGCAGTAACTCTCCGGCACAAACAGCGGCGAGGTTTTCTATCATCATTTTATAAGCGCGCCTTTTGCTTTAGTGTTTTCAGGTCGTATTAATGAGAGTCCGTCTTTATCTTCCGCCGTTAAAATCATACCTTCAGACTCCAGTCCCATAATCTTTGCCGGTTTTAGATTTGCTACTACGCACACTTGTGTTCCGATAAGCACGGCAGGTTCGTAGTAAGCTCTGATACCACTTATTATTTGGCGCTCTTTTGCTTCTCCTAAATCTACTGATAATTTTAACAGTCTATCACTTTTTTCGATTGCTTCGGCTTTAGTAATTGTACCTATTTTAATTTCGCAGGCGAAAAATTTATCAATACTGATAAACTCTTTTTTACTCTCCTCTTTGGGTTGCGTTACAGGTTCAGGCGAACTCATAAGTTCTTTTTCCACTCTTGGAAATAACGGCTCGGTTGGTGTTAGTATCGTTTTTTTTAAAAGCTCTTTTTTTAGTATTAATCTATTGTAAGTATCAGTATCTATTTTAAAGCCTAAAGCGTTTGCAATTTTATCTGCTGTTTTGGGCATAATCGGTGATAGCAGTACAGCAGCTTTAGCCAATAGATTCGCGCTCAAAGCCACAAGAGCCAAAGCTTCATCTTTTTTGCCTTCTTTAATTTTATTCCATGGTTCATACAATGCTATGGATTGATTGGCAATAGTTAAAACCTTCCAAAGTTCTTCAAGATACTTGTTTGTGTAAAGCTCCTCTATATAGCTTTGTGCTCCTTCAAGGATTGTATCTGCGGCATCTATCTCTTTTTGATGATATTTTAAAACATCGGCAGAATCAAGTTTGAAATCAGCATATTTTCCGCTCATGCCGATAATTCTATTTAAAAGATTTCCAAGCTCATTTCCTAAATCAGAGTTTATCCTGTCTATCAAAGCTTTTTGGCTGAAATCGCCGTCTTGCCCGAACGGTACTTCTCTTAATAAAAAATATCTGAAATTTTCAAGTCCGTAAGCCTCTGCAACTTCGCGTGGATTTACAACATTGCCTTTTGATTTACTCATCTTTTCGCCGTTTCTTGTCCACCAGCCGTGTGCGGCGATATGTTTTGGCAGAGGAAGATTTAAGCTCATCAAAAAAGCAGGCCAATATATACCGTGAAAACGTAAAATATCTTTTCCTACAATGTGAAACGAAGCAGGCCAAAACGACATATTTTTCTCATCTGTACCGTATCCAAGCGCGCTTAAATAATTTACTAAAGCATCAAGCCAAACATACAATACGTGTTTTGAATCACTAAGAGAAGAGGGCAGTTTAATACCCCAATCAAAGCTTGTCCTTGTAATGGAGAGGTCACGGAGTCCTTGCTTTACGAAGTTTATAACTTCATTTTTTTTAGCTTTAGGTATCACACAATCATCGACTTCTTCATACCATTTTAAAAGTTTGTCCTGATAAGCACTCAGGCGGAAAAAATAACTGTCTTCTTTGACAAGAGTTGTTGTCCTGCCACAATCCGGACATAGTTCTGCATTTATAAGCTGCATATCTGTAAAAAAAGTCTCACAGCTTACGCAGTAGTGCCCTTCATATTCACCTTTATAAATATCACCTTTTTCAAACATTACTTCAAAGGCTTTTTGTGCCCCTTTTTTATGGTTCTCGTCTGTGGTCCTGATAAAATAATCGTAACTTATATCAAACTCATCCCACAAAGAGCGAAATTTTGCACTGACTATATCGGCATACTCTTTTGGATTTTTGCCGCGTGAAAGAGCGGCTTGTTCAATCTTTTGTCCATGTTCGTCGGTGCCGGTCAAAAAGAATGTATCATAACCTTTCAGCCTGTAAAAACGTGCTAGAGAGTCGGCAATAATAGTTGTATAAGCATGTCCGATATGCGGTATATCGTTTACATAATAAATCGGTGTTGTAATATATCTTTTATTCATTTAATTCCTTTTTGTTATTAAGCGCAGACAAAGTTTGTCTGCAATTTTCAATTTAATACTATTTTTTTTACTCAAAATTCAAATCCTCCGCTCTCTCCCTGCGACATGCTGTCATAAACTGCTCTCACATAACTTTTTCTATTTTCGCAGCCTATAAGATTTTCGCATTCATAGCAACTGTTTAAGTTATGTTTTTTTTGACACTCCAATAAAACTTGACTCTCTTTTCCTAATTTTACCTTGTATGTATCGGGCTTATTTTCAGTGCTTTGCGTACTCATTTAAAACCCTTTCTATTTCATCGCCAGAACCAAAAAAACATGGACTTGTGTCGTGGATATGCGAAACCTCCAGCTCCAAAAGCCTCTTTTTACCATCAACTGCTTTGCCTCCTGCTTTTTCAAAAACGAATGCGAACGGAAACACTTCAAATAACAGTCTCAATTTTCCCTTGGGCGCATCTGTTGTGGAAGGATATGAAAATAATCCGCCGCCTTTTAAGAGTATTTGATGTAAATCAGGCACCATTCCGCCCGAATATCTTAAGCGGTAACCATCTGCAAAAATATCATCAATAAGCTTTTTATGATAATCAGCCCATCCCTTTTGGGTACCACCGGAAGCATTTAACTTACCTTTTTTGTTTAATTTGATATTTTTTATCTCTTTAAAATTGCTGCTCTCATCAAGTCTGTAGAGTTTTACATCGTCAATTGCCGTAACCATCTCCGTGCGCGGTCCGTAAACAACATAAACTGCTGCGGTGATAAACTTTGCATCCGCTTCTTTTTCGTAAATAGCAAATATCGAACCAACAGCCAAATTTACATCTATCAAACTTGAGCCGTCAAGCGGGTCGTAGCCTACTATATATTTTCCATCTTCATTAAGAGTTTGAGCTGTCTCTTTCTCTTCACTGATGATAGCTTTGACACAAAGAGTTTTCTTAAACTCTTCTTCTATGATTAAATCGCTTGCGATATCGAGCTTTAATTGTGTATCGCCCGTTTTGTTTAAACTCTTGCTGTAACTTGTGTCACCAAACTCTATTGCTCTTTTGATACGCACTGCCGCACGGCTTATAGCGTCTACTATCTCTTCCATATATACCTCTTTTTAGATAAGGATTGATTATAGCAAAAAAAGATTTATCTTTTAATGAGTTTATCAAGCCATTTAGCGTAAAATTGCGCCCAATAGAGATAAAAGGAATTTTTCTGAAAAGCTTGCATATTTTAATGTGTGCGATGAGTTTCGCATTTTTAGTTGGCTGCGCTGCAAAAGAGAGTAGCAGGAATATGAGCATTGAACAGGCAATTATCAATACTCAAAAAGTACGCCTTGCAACAGAAGATAACTCCACTTTGCTTATCAGTGCGACGTATCTTAATAATATAAAAAAGTATTCCAAAAATGAGTTTGATACGATAGCGATAAGTTTTTATTATTCGCAAAAAGGCGATATTAAAAAGTTTGGCGAACCTAAAATCACAATCGGGCAAAGAGCTGTGACACAGATAAAATTATCTGAAGATGATGAAATAATGGAGTATTTGCCGTTTCGTGCCGCATGGAATGAATACTTTCTTGTAAGCGCACCAAAATCAAACGAAGAGGGTTATATTAATCTTTTTGTCGAAATTTATCCGTTTGGGCAGGTTTCGTTAAAGTTTCCAAAAGCTCCTTAAGAGTTATCTTTTCGCCTAAGTGTCGCATATAAATGACATAATTGGCTAAAACTTTTTTGCCGTACTCTCTGCTCTCTTCGCCTTGCAATAGTTCAATACTTAAAAACGGTTCATATTTACCGCTGTTAAATAACTTACCATCCAGCAGCATTTTTTTTGTATAACCTATGCCGCCATTATATGCATATGCAACAAAAAGAGGATGATATAGATATTTATTGAGATAGTTCAGATGAGTGTTGGCAAAACTATAAGCGGTTTTAGGTTCAAACATATCGTCCCAATCAAAATCTTTTATATTTTGCTTTGCTGCCGTATCTGAAGCAACACTTGGTAAAAATTGCATCATGCCAAGTGCGTATGATGTAGATATGGCCGAAGTTATAAAATTGCTCTCTTGTCTGGCAATAGCAAGTATTAATGCTTTTTGTTTGGTGTCGAAATCTTGTAAATATTTCTCATACGGAGTAATAAAATAGTGATGTTTATAGTTTGCGCTTTTTGCTAATAAAAATGCATAAATTGGCAGTGTGTCAGGCGCATCGAAACCAACAGCTAGAAGCTCCATCTCATCTTTGCTCATATCTTGTATTTTATTTAATAAAAAATACCATTCAAAAGGATCTTGCATATCAAATTTATGCGTTGCTTTTTTATGTGAAGACGATAGAAATGTAATATTTTTTGCTGTGGTATTCAACATTTCATTTGCATATAAAGAGTAGATGTTTATGTCAAAACTGTCACTGATATTCTTAAGTATATCTTTATTACCGCTTGATAAATAGTAAAAAAACAGCGCTTTATCTACATCTGACCTAAAATACGCTTGTTTCGCAGATTTCTCGAAAAGAGTTGAGGCTAAAGTCGTATTATTTGCCTTAAGAGCGTTTATGCCAAGATAAAATAATGTTTTGTGCGTGAGTTTAGCGTTTTTAGGGATATATAAGAGTGATTGTGATGGATTTTTAAAATTATCAGCATTAAAAATGATGTGTTTTACAAATGTTTCATAAGGGTAAGGTAGAGACTCCATTTGGTACAAAAACTCTTTTGCAATTGGAAAGTTTAGTTTTTTCTTATAATGGGCAGGCATTTGGTTAAATATTTTCAAAAATTCTTCGGCTAAAAGTTTTTGCTGCATTATTTGAAACGGCTCTTTATCTTTCAATGCAGTTATCCAGCTCGCTGTGAAGTTATCATCTTTTTGAAGTTTTTTTGCAAGAGCTGTTTTTACGGAAGCATTCAATGGCTCCACAAATTGAGGTGTTAATAGTTTAATAAGACACTCTTGGCTACTTTTTAGTACGTTATTTGCGGTGAGTGGTTTGCAGGTTTGGTTAGCGTCAATATCAATCTTTTTGGAGAATTGATTTTTTAGATTTGAATTTAAGCGGCTAACTTGTGTGTAAAGGTTGCTAATTTCCTCATTAGAGGCATTTCCTTCAAGCAGAAGTCTGTAAATATAATAGTCTTTAGCTATGCTTTTTGGTTTTGTTTTTAACTCTTGATAATCCATAACCGCTCCAAAAAGTGTCGAGACGCATAAAAAGAGCGACGAAGAGAGAAATTTAAAAGGCATATATATAGCGAGTTATTAAATTGTCTAGAAATATCAAGATAAAAAGTACTATCATAGGTGCGATATCTATCATACCGAAGGTCGTCGGTATAATTTTTCTGATAGCGTTATAGACAGGCTCTGTGAGCGAATATAAAATGCGCACTATTGGATTATATGGATTTGGGCGTATCCATGAAATGAGTGCTGAAACGATTATAATCAATATGTAGATATTTATGACAATGTGTATCGTTTCAAAAAATGCTATAGAAATGTTATTCATC
>JAIRKW010000020.1 GCA_031259875.1 Campylobacteraceae bacterium | reverse complement strand
GTTGATAGACTGATAAATATATTGCTTTTTTTGTCGCTTTAGCTTAAAATATTAAGCTTTTCGCATGTTTAAAACTGCTTTAGTATTTCTCCATATTGAAGCCTGCTTTAATGCTTATTTTTTTATATCGGCAAATGTAATATCTATTTTGCTATTGCGAGCTGCAAAACAATGAGAAAAATCCAAAAAAATAGGAGTCAATTACTTCATTTGTCTGTAATGAATAAAAAAATGCGGTTTTAACTGTTAAAACCATCAAGAATTGATATTGTGAAATTATTTGACTACAGCAATACAGATACTTTTTCAACTGCTCTCTTTCTCGAAGAACTAAAGAATTTATATTTTTGGATTGTTTCACTGCCAACACTCCTTGCAGCAACTAAAAAACAGATTGCTTTTCGTTTTGTATCCCGACTTATCACTTTTAATTAACAGCAGATGCGGTTCTTGATTGAAAAATATAAAGCTCTAAATCAAAAAATTACAATCAAGAGAGTTAAAACAATGTCGCTTCTAATGCTTTTATCCTAAAACTTTCACGTTGAATCGGACTTGCGCCGAATTTTTTTATCATTTCTATATGCAGCGCGGAGCCGTAACCCTTGTGCTTCGCGAAACCGTATTGCGGATAAAGCTTATCCATTTCAAGCATATATCTATCGCGCGTAACTTTGGCTAATATACTTGCAGCGCTCACTTCTGCTACTTTAGCATCCGCTTTTATCATAGTTTTTATGCCGCGTACGCCAAACGAACAGTTGCCGTCCATTAAGATTTCATACTCTTTAAAGTCCTCACATATCGCCAAAATCGCCTCTTTGAGACAAAGACTAAGTCCTTTTTCGTCCACTTCGCTATGAGAAAAAAGTAGGATTTTATAGAGTGATTTTTTGGTGATTTGCCCAAACAACTCCTCTCTTTTTTTGTGAGTTAAAGTTTTGGAGTCCGCAAGTCCTTCTATGCTCTCTTGCAAAACACATCCAGCTACCGCCAAAGGACCTGCCAAACATCCGCGTCCGGCTTCGTCAATACCACAAAGATTATTTGACAAAGGCTGCTATCTCTTCAATGGAGCAGCGGATTTTTTCTTCCGGCTCATTCACTCTGTAGCCAAATGCTATGATAAGCGCGATTTTGTAGGATTTCTTATCAAATTCAGGTACATTTTTGGCGAGTGATTTTTTTAACTCTTTGGCATCAAATCCCTCTATCGGACAAGAGTCTATACTCAAAAAAGCCGCCGCACTCATCATATTTGCTCCGGCTATATAAACTTGCATTTTTGCCCAATTAGTCGTATCAGCTTCCAAATTGTTATGCAAAAATCCCTCAAACTCGCTCTTTTGCACTTCAATGTCTTTTATGTCTTTAGCTGATCTGCCGAACATTTTATCCAGATAACCGCTCTTTTTTTTGAAAAACTTTGCTTTTCTTGAGAGCAGTATCACTAAATGTGAACAAGTGGCAACTTGCGGCTGATTTAAAATCGCCCCTTTGAGCGCTTTTTTGACTTTATCACTCTCTATCACCAAAAAATACCACGGCTCAAGTCCAAATGACGAAGGCGAGAGCCTTCCTGCTTCCAATATAACACCGAAATCTTTTTTGGAGATTTTTCTCTTTTCATCAAACAGCTTGCAAGCATGACGAAACTGCATAGCTTTTAAAAATTCGTTCATTCCTGCCTCCAGATATTTAATAATTTTAATGATAACATATAACATATAAGATCATAATAGTTAAGAGATGTAAAATGGTTTGTTTGATAGGATTATTGGATCAATATTTTGCGAGGAGAGAATGCTGCTTGAATTTGACTTGAATTTAGCGAAAAATTATAAATCACCGTCGCAAGCTGTACGTGTTTGCAGTGAGGATTGGGTAAGCCGTTTCATTTTTTGCCTCAACTGTCAAAGAGTTGTACGAAAGCATAAAAACAATAATCCTGCGGCTGATTTTTACTGCGAAATTTGCAAAGAAGATTTTGAACTCAAAAGCAAAAGAAAAGCTATCGGCAATAAAATTAATGACGGCGCACATAAAATTATGATAGAAAAGATAACTGCGCAGCAAAATCCAAATCTTTTTTTGCTGACATACAGCGAAAATTATAAAGTAACCAATTTTTTCGTTATACCAAAACATTTTTTTACAGTATCTATGATAGAAAAGCGCAATGCTCTGTCTTTGAATGCCGCGCGTACAGGATGGATCGGATGCAACATACTGATCTCACTGCTTCCAGAAAGCGGAAAGATATTTTATATAAAAAATGGCTTGATTGCAGATAAAGATGAAATTTCAAAACAGTGGCATAAAACTCTCTTTTTAAAAAATGAAAATGAACAAAAAGGGTGGATTTTTGAGATAATGAGATGTATAGAAAAACTTGATAAAAGATCATTTACAAGGCAGGAGCTGCTGTCATTCGTGCCATACCTTCAAAAAAAATATCCGAATAATAAAAATATAGAGTACAAAATAAGCCAGCAGCTGCAAATTTTAAGAGATAATAATTATCTCAAATTCAGCGCAAGAGGCAGCTATCAACTTTTATAACAAACTAAAAGGAGTACAAAATGCAAGAATCACCCAAACTTTTCTACCTTGGACGCAAAGAGGACGGCACAGATGTTTTATACAAAAACAAGGATTTGACTACCCATGCGCTTATCATAGGAATGACTGGCAGCGGCAAAACAGGACTTGGCGTAGGACTTTTGGAAGAAGCAGCGTTGGACAATATACCGTCTATCATTATTGACCCTAAAGGCGATATGGGAAATCTGCTCTTAGCATTCCCAAATCTCTCAAAAGAGGAATTTTTGCCGTGGATAGACCCGCAGGAAGCCGACAATAAAAATCAAAGCGCAGAAGAAGCGGCTTTTGAGACGGCACAAAATTGGCAAAACGGTTTAAAGGAGTGGGGAGAGGATAAAGACAGAGTAGCAGCGTTTAAAAACAGTGCGCATTTTACTATCTACACGCCAGCTGCAAGTTTTGGAGTCGGCGTAAATATCCTAAGCTCATTCAAAGCGCCTCCGCAAGAGATTTTGGACGATACAGACACACTAAATGCACTCATATCCTCATCTGCTACCGGCATATTGAGCCTTGTGGGTATCAACGCAGACCCGCTCTCAAGCAAAGAGCATATATTGATTTCGTCTATATTTACACATTTTTACAAAAGCGGCAAAGATGTAAGTCTTGAAAATCTTATATCATCTATAGTAACACCGCCGTTTGACAAAGTAGGAGTCTTTTCGCTTGAGACATTTTTCCCAAAAGATAAGCGCATGGAATTTGCCATGAAGATTAACGCCATTATCGCCAGCCCTTCATTTGCATCGTGGCTTGAGGGTGAAGATATGGACATAGACAATTTTTTATCTGCAAAAGACGGTAAGCCGCGCATTTGTATATTTAATATAGCGCATCTTAACGACAATGAGCGGATGTTTTTTGTGACACTGCTTTTAAATAGTATCCTTACATGGATGAGGCGTCAAGAGGGAACTTTATCGCTGAAAGCGCTTTTATATATGGATGAAATTTTCGGCTTTTTCCCTCCAAATGCAAATCCACCCTCAAAAATCCCTATGCTGACTCTTTTAAAACAGGCGCGCGCATTTGGGCTTGGCGTAGTACTATCCACGCAAAACCCCATAGATTTGGACTATAAAGGGCTTTCAAATATAGGCACATGGTTCATAGGAAGGCTTCAAACGGCGCAGGATAAAGAGCGTGTCATCTCTGGTCTTAGCGGTATTCAAGGAAGTGATTTAAACAAAGCGGAGCTGACTGAACTTTTATCAAATCTCAAAAAACGCCATTTTCTGCTTAAAAACATAAATGAAGAGGGACTAAATATATTTCAGACAAGATGGACGCTCTCATACTTAAAAGGTCCTCTTTCGCGCGAACAGATACGTTTTTTAATGCAAACATCGTCTGTCGGCCCAATAATAAATCCTGCGCAAATGTTTGCGCCATCCCAAACAACTCTTGAAACAACGCAAGTTTCGCCTAAAATCAGCAAACCGCCCAAATTTATCTCCACTCTCCCGCAATACTACTTTTATGAACACCAAAGAGACGCCTACCGCTTGAGCCCTTATCTTGTCTGCACTGCAAAAGCGCGTTTTGTGAGTACAAGAAAAGAAATAGATGAAGAGACCAATGTGCAAGCGGCGGCTCTTATACTGCCTGATACGCCGGTAATATGGAAAATTAAAGAGTATATTGGGGAAGATAAGCTTGAAAAATATTCACGAGAGGGAAGCGAATTTGACGATATAGCCTCTTTCATAGATGACTCTAAAAAGATAAATGCTTTGCAAAAAGATGCGCTCGATTTTATAGCCCGTACGCAGAAATTAACGCTTTTTAGCGCTTTGGACATACAATCAAAACCAAAAGAGAGCAAAGAGGAGTTTAACATCAGAGTTGAAGCAGCGCTTGAAAAAGCGTACGAGCAAAAATATGAAGAGTTGAAAGAGAAGTATGACAAAATCCAAAAAGGCTTAGACGATAAATTTTCAAGACTGCGGCTGAAACTTGAAAAGGAGAAAAGCGAAGCACAAAGCAAAACGATAGATACGATTGCGAGTATTGGCACATCAATTTTAGGGGCATTTTTAGGCAAAAGCAAACTAAGCTCTGTCTCTAAAACGGCAAGCGGTGTAAAAAATGCAAACAAAATGTTTAAAGAACGTGCAGATGTGCAAAGAGCGGAGCAGGAGATTGCAGCAGTTGAAGAGGAAGCAAAAGCCAAAGAAAATGAATTTCAAGCGCAGATTAAAAAACTCAAAGATGAATTCAGCCTTGAAAAAACGCCTATTGAAGAGGTTGTGATAACTCTGCGTAAAACCGACGTATATAATGAAAAGATATTCATTTTGTGGCAGGAGGCGTAGTTTTACCCTTTTTTTGGTATGATTT
>JAIRKW010000137.1 GCA_031259875.1 Campylobacteraceae bacterium | reverse complement strand
TTTTTCTGATGTCAAGATTTTTAAAATCATTATTTTTTATAAAATCAAACAAGTTATGCAGCATGGATGATTTTTGAAAGTTTTGCAGAGTGAAAATCAGCGCGGTTTTCTTTGCAGTTGAGGCATGATATGTTTGACGGTTTTAAAAAGATGAAATATTTGCCAAAGCTAACAGTGTCAGTGCAGGTGATTTACTGTTAGAGTAAAAAATGCGCCTGTATTTTGAGCAGATACCAAAGCTAAATTTTGTACATAAATTATGTAGATAAATGCAAGCGGAGGTTATCGCTTTACACTTGATAAAAATCGGCATATTTTAAATGTACACATTAAATCTTTGCGCCTCATCTTTATAGCTGCCGTGCGTTTTTGGAGACTATCTGATGATTTTAAAACAGAGCCTATCTTGCAAACTTAAAGCCGGCCGTACATTTTGCAAAGCCAGCCAAAGTGGTGCAGCTATGCTCTAAAAATATTTTGTATCCCCAAAAGACTAACAGCCTGCCGTTAGTATGTTTTAAAGTTTAATATTTTTTACATAGCGAAAATCTATAAATACTAACAGCCGTAAAAGTTTATATTTTGGCGGCGGTTATAAAATACTCTTCCATAGCTTCTGCTACGCGCTTTGAAAAACTGACAGCTTCCACAACGGTTCTTGCGCCCGTTACTACATCGCCTGAAGCAAAAACGCCCTCTTTGGTCGTCCTGCCGCTCTCATCAGTTACGAGTAAGCCGTTCTCTCTAACTTCAATGCCTTTATTGTTTGTTACTATCAAATCTCTTGGAGCCTGCGAAACTGCCACTAAGATGGAGTCTGATTCCAAAAAGCCTTCCGTCTCACTTCCATCCGTAACACGGTATTTGACACCCTCTCTTGTAAGTTCTACAGGTTCTTTGAAGAAGTCAAATTTTACACCGTCAATTTTTGCGCACTCTATTTCATGCTTTTCTGCACTCATATGTTCTTCATCTTTTCTGTACATGACAACCACTTCGCGTACGCCGTGTCTTACGGCGGTTCTTGCTACATCCATAGCTACGTTTCCAGCACCGAGTACTATGACTTTATTGCCCAAGCTGTAAACTTCGGGATTTTTAAGATAATCAATCGCAAAATGTACATTTCCAAGCGTTTCGCCTTTTATATTAAGTTTTCTCGGTGACCAGACGCCTGTACCGATAAATACGGCGTCAAAACCATCACGTGAAAGTTCGTCAAGAGTTATATTTTTGCCTATCATTGTATTTGGACGGATTACGACACCAAGCTGTAAAAGCTTTTCGGAAAGCGTATCAAGGATTTGCTTGTGCAGTCTAAATTCTGGTATGCCGTATCTCAAAACGCCGCCTATCTTATCGTTGCCTTCGTATATTGTTACGCCGTGCCCTTTGCTTGCCATAATAAAAGCAAGCGCTATGCCGGCGGGTCCACTGCCGATAATCGCGATATTTTTACCCGTATGCAGCGGTTTTTCAAAGCGGATTTTGTTGATATAAAAATCCGAAATATAATTTTCTATACTGCCAACGCTTACGGGAGCTCCCTTTTTATTAAGTACACAGTGCCCTTCGCAATGCTTTTCATGCGGACAGACAACCGAACAGACAACAGATAAAGGATTGTTGGCAAATAGCATTTCACCGGCTTGTTTAATCTCGCCTGCCAAAAAAAGTTTTATCATCTCGGGGATAGGCGTACTAACTGGACAGCCCTTTTGACATGATGGGCGTTTACAGCCAAGACAGGTTCTTGCGTTATCTATAACATACTTATTCATAATAAACCTCACAAATTTCACTATTTTAAGATAAATTTCATATTATATCGTCAAAGTATAAAAATTAAATCCACTTTGAAATTTTTATTGCAATTTTTTGGCAGCAAAAGATGTGGAAGGGGCTATTTATACAGCAATCTATGTATCAAATCTTGCCGTTCATGCAAAGATTTTGCAAGATTAGCAAAACCTGAAACCCACCCTTTTTTCATTTTAGTAAAATATAGATTTTTACTGCAAGATAAAATAAACAAGTCAGTCAGCGTATCTACATTTGTCTGAAATCTGTCCAGTTTTTTATTTTTATGCAAAGGTTCTCCTTTTGTATCAGGGATGTTTGTAACAATGTGAACTTTATCTGCCCAAAACTCTTTTGCATAAATTTGGCACTCATAACTATCTGTGCAAAAAGCACTATTTTGTTGCCTATTTTATTGTTTATTTTGGCAAAGAACTTTTTATAGTTCGTCTTGTAGTCGCTATGTCTTACGTGTATTGCGTCATATTCACCAAGAGATTTTATGATATTTGCGATATGGTTTTTTATCTCATCCTTAAGTAAAAGCCACTCAAATACGAAGATGGATTCATCTCCTCCACCGCTCTCTTCGTAAACTAAAATTTGATCTTCATAATATTTTGAAAAATCAAACACAGCTTGTGTATCAAACGGGCTGTCGACAATGATTTTTAGTTTTTTATAATCAGATTTGCCGGCATTTACCAGCAGCAAGCTGGAAATATTTAAAAATACGTCCTTAGGAGCGGTAAAGTATTTATCAAAATCGTCCAAAAACCCTGAACGGCTTGTGTCTATGTATAAGTCTCTATTATGTGTTTTTGCATATTTGTAACACATATGAATTCTTACAAGCATATCGTTAAATCCACCGTGCGGTCTGCATATGAGTATCTTTTTATCTAAAGTTGTTACAGACAATTTTTTATAAAAATATTTGACATGAGTTTTATATAGTTTGTTTCTAAAGTTCTGTCTTTTTGTTTTGATGGGTATAAGTTCAGCTAAAGTACAGATAAAAAAGTTTGGTATTTTATAAAAATATTTTGCATATACTTCAATAAATTTCAATCAAAATCCCTTAAATAAAATGCGTTATTCTATTCCATATCAGCTTAATTTCTAAACTCTATTTTTGCCTTGTCGCTCAAAAGAGTTTTATCAATTTTTTTGAGAGTTTTGTTTATGTTGCCGAGTGTTTGTTCTGCATGCAGATAATTTTGAAGATAATATATGCCTTCATAGCCATTTTCAAGCAAAATATCGGCCATTTCATTGATAGTCTGCTCATTTAAAAGATTTGTGTGCACTGTTGTGCGTACTTCAAAAGGTGTGGTGTTTGATTGTAAAATTTGCAGCGAATCGATAAAGGCATTATAAAAATTTGATGAGGTGATGCTTTTAAAAAGAGATTTGGGGGCTTTAAAATCGAGCGCAACAAAATCTGCCAATCCTGCTTCTATCAATGTTTTTAACATATTAGGATTGCTGCCGTTCGTATCAAGCTTAATTTTAAAACCAAGCCCTTTTATCTCGCGGCAGAGTTTAGGAAGCTCCGGATACAGCGTACATTCGCCGCCGCTTAACACTACTCCTTCAAGACGTCCCATCCTGGTACGCAAAAAATTCAAAAGCTCATCAATA
>JAIRKW010000092.1 GCA_031259875.1 Campylobacteraceae bacterium | reverse complement strand
AATTATCATTTTGAAAGTTTGTTGATTATCATAAAATATCTTATATTGATAATGATTATTTTTTATTATTTATAAAGCTTATAAAGTATAAAATTCTTTACATTTTTTATTTTATTGATAACAAATATCATTGTTTAATTTTTAAGGATAGTTGATGAAAAAAACGGTTTGGCTTTTATCTATTTTACTCATGTTTCCCATATTTTTATGTGCTAGAGAATATGACTATCAGGACTTGGTAAACAGAGTAAAAGAGAGATTTGAAAGCAGCGTCAAGCTATATGAAGAGGGCAGGCAAGACGAAGCGCAGGAAGTTGCTCAAAGCGCATATTTCGAACTTTTTGAAAATCTCGAAGGACCTGTGAGAATAAATGTTTCGAGCAAAAAAGCTTGGAATATGGAACGAAAATTTACAAAAATCAGAAACTTAATCAAAAACGGTGCGCAAATGTCGGAAGTTAAAGCTGCTATTGAGAGTTTAAATGCCGATATGGACGAAGTATTGCCAAAGCTCCAAAGCGGTGTTGTGATAGTAGCTGAAGCTTCACAAAGCAGCGACACGGCAGAAGACCAACAATCTTTACAAGAGCTTGATATAAGATGGCAGACACTGTATGACTATATAGAAGAAAAATTTGACAAAAGTATAGAGGCTTTTGCGGTTGGAGATAAAAACAGAGCCAAAGATATTATAAGGTCAGCACAATTTGAAGATTACAGAAACGGTATGATGGAAGTTGCCATAAGAAAGCATCTCTCGCAGGCAAGAGACGGTCAAATACAAAATGAGATGAGACGAATAATCATGAGTATAAATTCTTTAGATGACATATCAACTTTGCGAAGCGATATCTTAAAGTTAAAAAACAATATCTATTTGGCATTGGGTCAGCTTCCTAAAACCGCCGCTGAAATTGCTGTAGTCGATGTGGAAGCGGCAGAGGAGGAGATACCGTCTCAAAACTATTTTGAAGTATTGGCAAACATCAAAGCCGAAGGAGAAAAGGCTCTGGAAGTTTACAAAAACGGAGATGTTAAAAAAGCTATGAGCCTTGTTCAAAATTCTTACTTTGATATATTTGAAGCAAGCGGAATGGAAGTCAGAGTAGGGGCAATTGACGGTACGTTAAAAACAGTCATAGAGGGGACTTTCAGTGAGATAGTTGCTATCATGAAGAGCGGCGGAAGCATAGATAAAATCGAAGAAGCTTTGGAAAAACTATATAGCCAGATAGAGCAGGGTGCGCAGAAACTGTCAGAACCCAAAACTCCATGGGGATTTTTCTTGCTATCTTTAACAATTATATTAAGAGAGGGCGTTGAAGCGCTGATAGTTATCACAGCAATTATCGCATATCTTTTTAAAAGCGGCAATGCAAATAAAATCGGTATCGTTCACAGCTCGTTGTGGACGGCTATAATCCTTAGCTTTGTGACTGCTTTTGTTATGAGTTATCTATTTAACGCGTCAGGCGAATCAAGAGAGATGTTAGAGGGTATAACGATGCTTGTGGCTGTGCTTTTACTCTTTTATGTGGGATTTTGGCTTTTATCAAACGCACATTCGAAAAAATGGGCGCATTATATATCCGGAAAAGTAAGAGAATCTCTTAGCAGCGGTTCGGTAAAAGCGCTTTGGTTTACTGTATTTTTAGCAGTTTACAGAGAGGGTGCGGAGACAGTTTTATTTTATCAGCCGATGATAATTGACGCGGCAAATACGCTTGAATACGGCGCAATAGCAGCAGGTCTTGGAATAGGCTTGGTATTGCTTGTGATTTTATTTTTCTTTTTGAAAGCAGGTTCTGTGAAGATACCTATAAAACCGTTTTTTATCATAACAAGCGCAATTATCTTTTATATGTCGGTAACTTTTACAGGTAAAGGCATTATGGAATTAGTTGAAGGCAAAATCATAGAACCTACCATTATAGAGGGACTTCCAACTATAACTTGGCTTGGAGTATATCCTTATATGGAGAGCTTATTGCCTCAAATAGTGTTAATTTTGGGAATTATAGCAGGAACAATATTGATAAAAAGAAAATCCGCAAAAGAATTTCACAATGAATAAGGCGGCGAATGGCAGCAAAAAACATATGCATAAAAGATGATTTTTAGTTTGGTTTTAGAATTTTAATAAAACATATCTTAACGTAGGAGAAAGAACATGGTCAAAACATTGACGAGAGCGTTTGCAGCTTTAGCTGCTATTTTTGCTTTGAATGCCAGTGCGGCAGATGAATTCAAAGAGTTTCCAATTGGAGAAGAGATAGAGATAAACAATATGCTGATTGCTGCTGTTTATCTTGCACCTATTGATATGGAACCAAAAGGCATTGATTTGGCTCCATCACAAGCAGATATCCACTTGGAAGCTGATATTCACGCTATAGAAGGCAATCAAAACGGTTTTGGCGACGGCGAGTGGATACCTTATCTTGCTGTCTCTTATGAGTTGACAAATAAAGATACAGGCGCTAAAAAAAGCGGAGCATTCATGCCTATGGTGGCAGTTGACGGTCCGCACTACGGAGCAAATATCAAAATGTTGGGCGTTGGTAACTATCATGTAAAATACACTATCCAAAATCCATCAAAACAAGGTTTCGGACGCCATTCCGACAAAGCTACAGGCGTTGGCAAATGGTTTGAGCCTTTTTCAGTTGAATTTGATTTCAAATATACAGGTATTAAATAATTCACACAATATAAGCAAAGAGAATGCCCTCTTTGCTTATAAACAATATTTACTTTTTTGACTGTATAATAAAAGTTTTTAAAAAAAATTAGGTTTTTTCATGTCCGTTTATTTTTTTCACATCATACAAGCTTATCTTGGAATTGTTATCTATTTTGCCCTTTGGAATAAAAAAATATCAGTAAAAGATTTTTTTATCGGTATTTCTGCAGGCGTTATCGCAGCATCTGTATTTTTTAAAATTGCAAATGACTTTTTACTTGTAAATGAACTTAAGGTTGCAAGTTACTCTTTGGCAAGTTTTTTGCTAATCTTTTTATTTTTTATCTTTTTATTGCGTATAAGAATCTTAAAAATAGCTCTTATCTCACTGCTCACTTTTTGCTTTCATATATATTATAGAGTTACATCATACGATTTTAAACTCTTTAGCGGTGAACTTTTAGATACGCTTTCTATCATCTCTTTTGGTTTTACGCTTTTAGGATTTTCTCTTTTAATACTTTTATATCTCTTTTTAAAGCGTGCGGCTTTAGGAGTTTCGTACAAAATCACCGCATTTTTTATTTTTATAATAACTGTTTTGCTCAATTTAAGGCTTCTTGCAGACAGCGCACTGGAGTTTATGCGTTTTGGAGTTTTGGGCACACATGAAATATTTCTATCCATAGTAGCCAAACTTATTCATTACAGCTCTTTTTTTCCGTATATCTACTCGCTTTTAACTATCTGCTTGATTGGGATTTATTTGAAAGCTTTGCCAAAACTGCCCAAAAAAAACGTTGTCGGAAGCATCACTTTTAGAAAAATAAAAGCTTTGATACGAAATATATTCAGCGTGTCAAAATCCACTTTT
>JAIRKW010000001.1 GCA_031259875.1 Campylobacteraceae bacterium | reverse complement strand
TTTTGGTAAAAACATTGTTTTGCTCCTTACTTATTTTTTTTATATTCATTTTTAAATTGATATTAACTATCAAATTCAGAATAATATAAAAATTATCCTTAAAATTAATATAAATTTTTCTGCTTTTTTATAATTCTTTGGTTAAGTTTTGGACAAATGAGGTGGAATTGGTATAGTTGACAGTTTGAAATTTCACTGCTTTGTTTTTTAGTTTAGTTGTTTATTGGAGTTTTTAGATGATGGATTTGTGATAGAGGGTAAGAATTGCTGAATTTTGAGAGTTTTAATATTTTTTTGTTTCTTAAAAACATTATTTGCTTTTGTCTTTCTTTTTTTAGTTAATGAATAACGCACAATTTTCTCTCTTTCATTGTTGCAAGAAAGAAGGATGATACAACAATGCATACTTCCTTTTTCGTCATTGCAAAATACCGAAAATGTCGTGACAATTCAGTAAGTGCAAAGCGCCTTATCCTTCTGTAATAATCCTTTTAAAATGTGAACCAAACATGCTTAGCAGATACTTTCCTTTATCATTGCAAGCATTACCATAAAAAATCAATTCCGTTTTTTCGTCATTGTGAGCGTCAACATAGCAATCCAGAACACGAAATGTTCATTTTTAAAACTTTAAATTTCAAACCGCAAACCTTTAATTTCAATTTTGACCAAATTCAATTAAACAATAAAGACGCAGGTGCTTTACTGGATTGCCGCACTGACACTCACGATGACGGAGGAATGAATACCATTGCAATATTGCGTCCATAAAATCACTATATATCAATTTGAATAATTCAATAGATAAATAAATACCATGATTGCATAAAACGATGGAAAAATAGCCATAACTCTTGAGAATGTTGATTTTAAGATTTTGAAAATTGTAGAGAATTTGAAAATTTTAAAAAGCAATTTAGAGATAATAAAAACCTAATGATAAAACTGCTAAAGTAATCAAAGAAGCTGAAAAGATAGCTAAAAAACCTCATTTACACAAAGGTTACAAACCCTGAAAAAGGCTATCTTTGACAAAATGTGAGATAAAATTTATCAAGCAATTCAAAAAAGATTATACACTTTTGCATAAATAATGAATTTGTCAATACTTGAGCAAATGACGAGCTTTTTTGGGGTCAATTACAAAGACTGCGAACTAAAGGGTGATATTGGGCTGCAAATGGTGCCACATAAAACCGAATTTACTCCTGATATATAATTACTTACGTGTCTACGTCTTGGTTTACACGGTGACCTGTTTTAGTCTATCTTATTTGAAATTATTAAAGCATTATTGCCGCTTTTTACTCTTTATGGTTTTATGGCAAGAGCAGATTATAATGCCAAGCATGTCAGTTCATAATAACAGAAAAACGAAACGCTTACTTTTTGCATTGTTGTTTTTGCGGATCACCGTACTCTTACGGCACGACAATCCGTCATCAGCAATCAAAAACTCCCTTGCAAGCCTAACCAAAATTGGCGTCCGCTCTCATATATCTGAACGCCTTTTGGCTGATTATAGCCCGCTACATCCAAAGAGCCTTTATTTATAAACTCGCTGTATTTTTTATCAAAAATATTATCCGCACCTAAAAAAAGAATTATATTTTTGTTCACTTTCCAGCTTCCATTGATGGAAAATACAGCAAAATCACTGCTTTTGGCAATGTCCTGCCCTATTATATTTCCTTCACCCACAGCGATTTTACGCTTAGCGGCAACGTAACGCGCAATGATAGAAGCAGATAAGATATCATTGTCATATCCAAGCGTTCCTTTAAGCTCAAAAGGCGGCGTTTGGCCAAGTACTTTACCGTAACTTCTATTTTTGCCGTAAGTATATGCTGCTGATAAACCCAGTTTATAGTTTTTTACAAATTCCCATTCACCCTCACCCTCAAAGCCATATCGTATTACGTCTATATTTTTTGCGGTATTGTTAGCGTAGACCAAAATAAAATCATTTATCTCGCTTGCGAAGATATTAAACGAGCCTCTTATGATGTCGCCTTTGTATAAAATGCCTGCGTCAATCTCTGTATTGCTCTCTTTGTCCAAATTTTTATTTTTGTTGCGCTCCCAAAAATCAGGAACTCTCTGCGCAAGTCCGATACCGGCAAAATAAGTAAACCTTTTTTTGTAATACTCATAACGCAAAAAAGCAGCGCCCAAGTCAAATTCTTGCCCGTTACCATCAGAGTACTCTACTTTACTTTTGTCATAACGAAGCCCTGCTGCTAACAAATGTTCATCTGTTAGTTTAAAGTTAGCTTCGGCAAATATGCCTGTATTGTCTGCCTTTTGGTTGGTAGTTCTATCTTTATATTTATAAGCATCAGCCTCCGTTTTACTGACTCCGCTGCCCTTTCTGGATCTATGCTTGTCATTTACCCAATCTACACCTGCTTTGATATCTGCCAAGCCCACATTAAAATCCGCCCTTAAAGACGCACTTTGCGTTTTGCGGTCAGGATTTGAAGCACTGAAATTTCCCATCGTTTTTTCTCTTAAATTATAATTATCCATCACGTGATCAATATAACTGTATCCGTATTG
Organism: Campylobacteraceae bacterium; assembly: GCA_031259875.1. Taxonomy (GTDB): domain Bacteria; phylum Campylobacterota; class Campylobacteria; order Campylobacterales; family Campylobacteraceae; genus JAIRKW01. Next base: position 6,090 of record JAIRKW010000001.1, on the reverse strand, counting down.
AAAATTCATACTTTTAAAGGTGTCGCTTATATCGTCTTTTAAAAATTTGATTTTATAGGCATCCTTATCAAACTTTGAGCCGTCCATCATTCTATCCGCATATGCCGCCGAACCTCGCGATCTGTCATATGTAAGTGCCAAAAGAGTATATTCATCGGGTGTTACGCCTGCTTGAACCGTTTGAGAATTTCGTTCAAATCTTGAGTGTACTCTCTCCCCGCTTCCATCTTTATAGTCATCTTGCTTGTTATATACGCCGTTTATTCTCATGTAACCGTACTTTGCCCCTGCAGTAATGTCCGCGAATTCATCAAGCCTGCCAAAGCTTCCGACGGTAAGTCCAACATCTGCACTGCCTTCTGTCTTATCAAAATAGAGCTCATCTCTCAAAAACTGCACCGAACCTGTGATAATGCCCGGATATATTACGCTCTGAGGACCTTTTATTACAACTACTCTATCGTAAGAGTTTGGAAAAATGTATGCTGTTGGGGGGTCCATACGCCCTCCGCATCCGCCATATAAAAAACTGTCATCCGTTGTAATAGCAAGACGAGAACCGCCAAGTCCACGGAACAGAGGGTCTCCTGAACTACCGCCTTTTCTTGTAACGCTAAAATTCGGAATGCTTTTCAAAAGTCCGGCGCCATCGGAGGACGGAAGCGGCTGGATTGGGGATTTTGGGTTAACGTAAACTTTTGAACTCTCGTCTTGAGATGCTATAACTGTGATACTTTCTAATTTTATGCTCTCTTCTGCAAAGACTAAAACAAAAGAATATATAATTAGAGTTGAGAATAAAATAATTTTTTTCATTGTTACTGTTGTCTCACTTTATAAATAAAATATGGTAATAATATCAGAAACCATATAAAATAAATCTTAATATACGTTATCAATATTTGAGCAAATCAATCTGCTTTAGTTCCGTCAATTTACGCTTTTTGTTCTATCTTACGCATTAAGATAATATTCTAAAATTACTTATTGTAGTAAAAATTTTTGCGAAAATCCACTTTTTATATATAAATAAATTTAAAACCGTATTAATATAAAATATGACAATAATATCATAAATCTCACTTTTTCAGAAAAAGTGAGATATCAAATAATATGCAAAAGTTTGAGCAATATTTCACGCATGGTGGTTTTTGTCTCTATTTTGTCAAATTTCTAAGGAATATTGCACAAATCTGTCCTGACTATACAAAAATATCGTTAAGTTTTTATAGACTACTAATACTAAAGCCTAAAATCTTTTTGCATGCACTATGCTTTGCTAAGTATAAAAAAATTTTGAAGATGCGGTTTTATCCAATCCGTTTTGCAATAATTCTTTTCTTTATATCATTTCTGCAGCCTAATGACAAGCAAAACGCATATCGCAGAAAATGTAAAACTAAACAAATAAAGCGATAAATCTGTTTGCGTTTTCATTTTTTCATCATTGAATTGTATTTATTTTTTCATTATTTTAGCACTCCCCTTTCGTCATTGCGGGCTAACACGCTCAACACAGCAACTCAACAACACAAAGTGTTCAAATTTTAAACCTTGTGAGCTTTAAACTACAAATATTTAATTTTAAATTTCCTTATACAATTGAACTAAATCAAACGATGAAGACACAAGCGTCTTACCAGATTGCCGTGCTGACGCTCGCAGTGATGAGAAAAAAGGCGATAACTTTTTTGGAAATCCTCATAGATTGCCACATCAGTCACTATATTCCCTCTCTCAATGATAAAAAGAGGTGGATTGCTCTGCTTTATTTCACCTCATTGCAATGACAAAATATATTTCCTTTTACATTTCAATATTATTAAAATCTTTTCAGATTTTGCAGGTATGTCGCCAAGGGGGAGGTTCGTCTTCATTGTAATAAAACGTCATTGTAAGACGCAGAGAGTATCGTACCAATCCAAGAAAATATCAAAAGAGTAATTTTATTACAAAGCATAAAAGTATTTTTGTTTTTTTAGTCATTGCGATAAGCATAGCGACGCGGCAATCCACAACACGAAACGTTCAAGATTTTAAACCCACAAGTTTTCTATTTTGACAAATAAAGAATAACTTGTCTTTTTTGATAACTCCTCTGGATTACTGCACTTCACTTGCAATGACGAAAGATTTGGATTTATTCATTCTCTTATCTATTCTTTGTCGCTTCCTTAATGAAATGGATTGCTGCGCTTCATCCATAATGATAAAAGAAGTTGTATTTTGCATATTTTAATATTCATTCAAACCCATTTTGAATTTCCGTTTTTAGAGGGACGACAGCTTGCACGCAAATAATACAAAAGCAGCAAAGAAGCAATGAAACATATTGGCAATTTCTTCAGATTACCACACTTTCGCCTGCAGTGGCAAAATGGAATAAACTTACACTATTATCCGCGATTTTTGACGCATACTTTGACAATAAAAAAAGCCAAAGATGCTACCAAGATAATTGAAGCACCAGAAGTTAAATCAAACATATAAGAAAAAATAAGTCCTGTCAGTGTAAATATTACGGACAAGAGAGCTGATAAAAACATCATCTGCGATAATTTCACACAAAATTTTTCAGCTATATAAGGCGGAATACTCAAAAGTGCCACAACCAATATGAGCCCCACAGCACGGATACAAGAGACTATGCAAAGTGCGGTCATAATCAGCAAAACGGTATAAAAAATTTTCGTATTCAAGCCTCGAAGTTTGGCAAACTCCATATCAAAACTAATAGCTAAAAACTCTTTGTAAAAAATAGCGGCAAACAGCATTATCAAAATGCATACTGTCCCCATAAGCCACAAATCACCGATTGAGACACTTAAAATAGCGCCAAATAGAAAACTTGTCAAGTCTGTATTGTAGCCTCTGCTCATATCGGCAAATATGATACCAACAGCCATTCCAAAAGCCCAAATAGCGCCTATTATCGCATCTGCTCTCTCTTTATTGGCGTAAGTCAAAAATGCTATAATCATAGACAAAGCCATAGAAAATCCCAGCGCACCCAAAAGCGGCGATATACCCAAAAACAGCGCTAGTCCAAGCCCACCGTAAGCACCGTGTGCTATACCGCCTGCAATAAACACCATACGATTTACCACAACCAAACTTCCGACAATTCCGCACACTATACTGACTAGGATTCCTGCAAAAAACGCGTTTTGCACAAACTGAAAACTAAGAGCTTCTAACATCGCCGCCTCTTTTATTAGCAGATTGTACTCTTTTTAAAAACACTTCTATTTGCGCATAAGATACGACAAAGCTTTTATCATTTTTTTTGCAATATATCTGACAGATTGCTTCCAATTTTCGAGTCAAGCCGCAACTGCTAACGTCTGTTATCAGCATGCAAACTCTTAGCAGCGTTGTTAGTGCACATACAAACGTTCGCAGTAAATATATCAAATCTATTTTATTTGCCAAATCAAAAAACTTACAAGTTGCGCCGCAGTAAAAACCGCTAACACATGTTAGCCCTTCTGTATGCAATATATTATAGAATCTTGTGAGATATTTAAATCCGTATAATAAAGCGCAAACCGCCGCTTTTATATGCACAAACAGTGTTTGAGCAAAAAGTAAAAAGCAATTCAAAACTACTAACATTTTTCACCCGTTTTGTGTATGCAGGTATTTGCCATAAACACATCAACCGGACAGTTGTGTTTGTCGTTTGACTGCAATTTTTCAAAAAACAGCTCTTTCGTAAGAGCAGAAGATTCGTGCATAAAAAGTGTGCGGCTCACATACGCTATTTTGGTAGCGTAACCCAAAACCACATCCATATCGTGACTTACTACAATAACACCTTTGTCGCTGTTCAGGGATTTTAGAATATTGTAAATCTGCACTTGTCCTTGCATATCAACGCTAGCAGTCGGCTCATCCAAAATTAGCAGTTTTGCTTCACATGCAAGAGCGCGGGCAATAAAAACTTTTTGCCTTTGACCTATCGAAAGCTCGCCTATTTTTTTATGCGCCCACTCCTGCATACCCACTTTTTCAAGAGCTTCAAATGCTTTTTGCCTGTCTTCTTTTTTGTAAAAACCAAAGCGGTTATTTTTAAGTCTTCCCATAAGCGCGACATCTAAAACGCTTATGGGAAATTCGCCACTTGGCATGGTATTCTGCGGGACATAACCTATCTCGTGCGAGGATAATTCCACTTTGCCACTCGTTGGCTTCAAAAGCCCCAAAATCAATTTCAAAAGTGTACTTTTTCCGCCGCCATTTGGTCCGACAATAGCCAAAAAATCGCTTTTGTCATACTCAAAACTTACATTTTCAAGCACATTTTCCTTATCATACACAAAAGATAGATTGCAAACCCGCACCACTTAAAGTCCTAACAGCGTATCCGCCAATTCATTTAAATTTTTACTTAAATCTTTTTTCATAGGGTCAACCTTGATGAGTTTTACCTTTATTTCGTCAGCCACTATTTTAGCGTTTTTTTCTGAAACCTGAGGTTCAACTAATAGGGCTTTAATATTTTTTACTTTTGCACTTTTGAGTATCTCTATAAGTTCGGCAGCTTTGGGTTCTTTGCCCTCAACCTCAACAAATATCTGCTCCAAACCGTATCTTTTTGCAAAATAACCCCACGAAGGGTGAAATACAAAAAAGCTTCTATTTTTTAAAGCACCAAGTTTTTTAGAAAGTTCTGCATGAAGTCCATCCAATTCCTTTGCAAAACTCTCATAATTTTTTGTATAAAGTGCAGCATTTTGAGGATATTTTGAAGAGAGTACAGTAGTTATGGTTTTGGCTTGGATTTTAACCAGTACGGGGTCAAGCCAGATGTGTGGGTCAAGTCCATCGTGATGATGGTCACCGTGACTTGCGTGGTCATGGTCATTATGGCTGACTTCGTGATGATTATGCTCTGTGTCATAATCTTCGTGCTCATCATCGTGATGTACATCTTTATCATGATGGTCTTCATCATGGTCGTGATGGTGTTCACTCAACTCTATCTTTTCGATTCCCTCCCCCGTATCAATTATCTTCATTTTAGGCGAAGCTGTGGCAAATCTATAAAGCCACGCCTCTTCAAAAGGCAATCCAACAGCAAAATATATATCCGATTTTGCCAAAAGCTTCATTTGGCTCGGCTTTGGCTCGTAAGTTTCATGGTTTGCGTTCGCGCTTACCATCACCGCAACATCCACACTGTCGCCTGCAATTTTTTCCACCATATATTGCTGCGGCAGGATACTAACCGTAACAGTCGGCTTTGCATAAAGCGCAAATGCACCTAAACATATACAAATTATGATACGAAACATTGTAAAACTCCTTTGACTATGCAACTTAGTTGCAAAATTTTCAGGATAATATATAAATGCAACTTAGTTGCAGCTTAATAAAAATTTTGCTATTATTGTATTGAACGAGATGATTTGAAAACAGCTGATTTACACAAGGACAAATTAAGATGGTAAGTAAAATAAAAAAACTTTTTAAAGATAAAAATATCAAGCTAACAACTGCAAGAGAAATGATACTTAATATCCTAAGCAGAGCAAATGCTCCTTTAAATTATGAGCAAATCCGCACCAAAATGAAAACAGATATGGACAAGGCGACATTTTACAGAAATATCTCTTTGTTTGAGGAGGCAAATATTGTTCAAAAATTTGAATCCGATGAGCGCAAATGGTATTTTGAGCTCTCAAAAAAAACTCACGCCCATTTTGTCTGCGAGAGCTGTCATAGCGTTATATGCGTGGATTTTGCAGTAAATCCCAACGTTGAAGAGCATAGCGTCAAAAATGTCATATTAAAGGGCGTTTGCAAAACATGCAAGCGTTAAAATCAAAAAACGCTTACGCATATGATGTTAATTTATCTGCGCTAAAATTACCAAAAAATTGGAGAGAATGATGAAAATATTGTTTGCCGTAGTTTGTGTGTTAGTTAGTATTATATTATCGGGTTGTACGAGTATCTCTACTAACAATCAAGGCATAGATGTTAGCGGACATATTAGCTATGAATATGAAAAATCGTTTTAAAATACAAACGCCGCATTTTGTTTGATAAACTGTCAATCAGCAATCCAACAAACGGCATTTTGAA
>JAIRKW010000079.1 GCA_031259875.1 Campylobacteraceae bacterium | reverse complement strand
CACTGTATAGTAATGATATAAAAAAGAAATCAAAAAATTTTGCTTAAAATATCTTTTATATTTTCCTTTGTCAGAGTTTCTTCCTCAAGGAGGGTTAAAACAAGCAAATCAAGAGACTTTTTCATGCCTTCCAAAAATTCAGAAACTTCATTCAAACAAAATGACAAAATACTCTCCACATCACCTGCTGTAGGCAAAAGTCTATCACCCATCGCATATTTTTCCACCATTTCACCGGCTAATTGTCTAGCTTTACTTAAATCCTCGCCTGAATTTGAATAAGTTTCATTGAAATAAATCCTTGAAGCAGCAATACCGGCAAGAGAAACTTTTATTTTTGTCATAATCTCACTTTTAGACTCAATCTCTTTGTCTAACTCTTTGGTAAAGTTGCCTACAAGCGAGATTTTATCAAAATCTATCTCAAACCAATAAGCACACAAAGCTTTTGCAGCTTGATATACAGCTTGTATATTTTTCTCTTTCTCGCTGTAATGCACAAGTCTTCTTTTGCCAAGTAACACTTTATCGCGCACGGCTAAAAAGTCTTGAATTTCAACCATTCTGCTTTCGCGCCTAATAGCATTTATCGCAGCTTCATTGACTAAAGCAGAGAGTGCCGCACCGCTAAAACCAACGCTCATTTTAGCAATATCCGTTACGTTTACATTGTGATTTTTATCTTCAAGATAGGATGCGATTATCTTTTCTCTGTCATGTAAATCAGGCAAAGATATAAAAATACGCCTGTCAAATCTGCCAGACCTTAAAAGTGCCTCATCTATCATTTCAAGGCGGTTTGTAGCAGCTATAACAATAACACCCGTATTATCTTCAAAACCGTCCATTTCAGTCAAAAGCTGATTTAATGTAGCTTCTCTTTCGTCATTTCTAAGTCCGCCTCTTGCTTTCCCTGCGGCATCAATCTCATCTATAAATACAATTGAAGGAGCATTTGATTTAGCTACAGAGAAGAGCTCCCGCACCCTTTTTGCCCCCATACCGACATATATCTGCACAAAACTTGCACCACTTTGATAAAAAAACGGCACATTGGCTTCTCCTGCGACTGCTTTGGCTATCATTGTTTTACCAACCCCGGGAGGTCCCACCAGCAAAACACCTCGCGGAAGTTTAACTCCCATATTTTGATAAACGGAGGGTTTTTTTAGAAAATCAACTATTTCGTTAAGTTCCTCTTTTACACTTTGAATACCAGCCACATCGGAAAATTTTAACTTTGAAACGGAAGGCGAAATAACGTTTCCCAAAGCCGTCCCATCTTCCACTGCAGCATTTTTTGAAGTCAGCAAATTGTTTTGAAAAGACGGAACATGTTTAGTTTTTAGATAATACAAAAAACAAAAAAACGCCAGCATCAACAATAAAAAAAGACAAATTATTTCGTCGATATTGCTTCGCCTATCCACATCAACCGGCACAAAATACATCAACTCAGATATATTTATACCGTCTTTGGCAATACTAAAAATCCCCTTATCGGTATAGAGGATAACTTCACCATCCGATATTTTCGCACTTTTTATCTGCTTATTGGCAAAAAGTTCATTATAAAAGTGTAAATTCACTATTCTTGGTGATTTGATAAACACATATGTCGTCAATAACGCTAAAATAGCGAAAAGTATAATAACTATCTGTAATTTAGTTGGTTTAAAAAGACGCATAATTTCCCCCTCTCTTTGGTTCAAATCTATTTATACTAATCCATTTTCCGCTTAAATCCTGCGCTGTTTTTAAAAAAATTCTATTATAAAATTGATCAAATCCTGTATAAAAATCACCTTTTTTCTCTTCTATTAATACCTCTAAAGAAGCTGCCTTTTGCCTGAAAGCAAAATTGTTTTCACTAACAATATTTTGCAGTTCTTTTAATCGAGATTTGGCTTCAATACCATTGATACTTTGTTTCATTAAGGCTGACGGCGTACCATCTCTTCTTGAATAACAAAAAGCATGCAGATGCGTAAGAGGCAGTTTTTTGAAATTCATAAGAGCATTTTGCCAAATCTCCACGCTCTCTCCTGGATGTCCCACAATAAAATCCGTTCCAAGAGCAAATCCAAGAGATGAAAGCTCTTCAAAAAGCACTAAATCACGTTTAAAATTGTTACGCCTGCGCATAATTTTGAGCATATTTTCATCCGTATGCTGAATTGCTATATGCAGATGTCTCTCAAGCCAGCTCTCTTTCAGTATTTCGCGAAAACTTTCGTCTATTTGCACAGGCTCTATACTGCCAAGCCGTATTCTTTTAACGCCGTTTATTCGACTCAGTTTTTGCAAAAGCACACCCAAAGTTGTGCCTTTATCTTTGCCGTAACTGCCAATATTTGTGCCGGTAAGAATAAATTCGCTGTAGCCTGTGTCGGTTAGATTTGTAATTTCTTCTATAATGTTATTCTCGTTTTGACTGCGCGCTTTTCCTCTTGCCTGCGGGATAATGCAGTAGCTGCACGCAAAATCGCACCCTTCTTGTATTTTAATAAAGGCTTTGCATTTATTATGGTATGTTTTGATAGATTGTTTTGGCATAGCAGTAAGAGTGCCCAGCTTTTGAAACGGCGCCTGCGATAAAAGCAACTCGTTAATATTCTCTTTTTCTTTATGTCCTATAACGCCAAAAACTTTTGCCTGCGTAAAAAGCTCCACACCTCTTGTTTCTGCCCCGCAGCCTGCAAAGATTATCTTTTTGCCATTTCTATTTTGTTTTGATATATAGTTTCTCACGCCACTGTCTGCGCCGTTTGTTACCGTGCAGGAGTTTACGACTATTATGCTGGCTTCATATTCACTGTCTGTTATCTCATACTCTTTAAGTTGCCCCATCATAAATTCAGTATCATATATATTTGTCCTGCAGCCAAATGTTTTAAAAAATACTTTCGGTCTTGGCGTTACTGTCATTGTACGCTCTCTTTAGGCAGTTTTTCAGCTGATTTCAGATTTAGCGTTTGCGTCGGATATGCTATCATAATGTCCTCTTCCTTGTTGATAGCGTCTATTATTTCGCCGCTTAATGTACTTCTAAGAGCCAAAGCAGCATAAGAGTTAGTCATATACCACACATGTATCGTAAGTCCATGCGGCTCGATAAACGAAAAAATTCTAGGCTCTACGTTTGTGTTTTTGAGGCTGTAACGCTGACGAAGTTGATTTAACTGTTTGCGGGCTATTTCGGTATAGCCTTTTGAATATTTTTTTGTAATCTCTTTAATGATATACATTGCTTTTTTATAATCGGAATCAAACGAAATAGTGATATATATGCCATCCCACACAGTCTTTAACGTCTCATGCGTATAGTTTGAGATAAGCGTTGTGAAGATGAAATTATTCGGGATAAATATCACTCGTCCGGCACGCTTATTTTCAAGATATGTGGTAAGCGTTACATCTTCCAATATAGTCATTCTCATCAATGAAATATCGACTATATCGCCTACATATGAGATATTGTTTTGACTGACTTTAACTCTATCGCCAACGCTGAAACTGCGTCCAAATGTTATAACCGTCCAGCCCAATATATTCATAAACATATCTTTCATTGCAATTGCAATACCTGCAGATGCAAAACCTAAAACTGCTGCTAAATAGGTCATATTTTCTATATATGCAAAGAGTAAAATTAGAATGATAAGCGTTATATTGATAATATTTATCACTTTATTAATAATATAGCTTCGCTCGTTTGCTGACATAACATTCTTTATTAAAAACTTAAGCAAAAACGATATAAGTATGATAGAAGCTATAATCGTAACGATATAAAGCGTATGTTTTACCTCATCTTTTATAGCGTCCGTTGCTTTTTTTACAGACTCTTCTATCTTTCGTTCATACACAGAAGATGAAGTAAGGACTATATCGTAAGCAGAGTTGAACTCTTGTATTAAAATTTTTGTATGCTCTAAAGAGCGCGCCAAAGGATTTTGCGAATCAAGCCAAGATATGCGCTCTTGCAGCTCCTCTTTCTCCTTTAAATCCTGAAGCAGTATTTCAAGTTCGCTTACCTGCCTTTGATAACTCTCCAAATCCTGCCTGATTTTTTTGATATACGAAAAACCTGCAAAGATTGCAAAAGGGTTACTGACAGATGGCGCAGGAGGGACATCGGGAGATTTTAAAAGTCCTGAGTAAGGAGCATTTTGGAATTCGTTCAATTGCTCTATATGGCTCTCCAATGCATCTCTTTTTCTCTCGAGTTCATCCAAGTGTATTATTGACTCTTTGTTTTTTTTAAGTCTTATCTTTTTAATCTCTTCCAATGTAATTTCAAGTTCTGCTTTCCTTTTTTTATAAGCATCATAATTTTCGTGGCGCGTAAGCCAAATGTTGCCTTTGTCCGCTTTATCTATGGCTTCTATTCTGGCCGCATACTCGCTAAGTTTAACTATATTGTTTTCATCTTCTGCAAATAAAAACGAAGCAGCACAAAAAAAAAGTATAAAATAGAGCTTTTTCATCTGCCAAATACTTTCAAAACATCTTTTATCGTATCTTCGCTTATATCATCTCTTATCACAAAATTTCCTATGCCATTTGGCAAAATAAATGTTATTTTTGAGTTACTGCTTTTTTTGTCAAGCAAAAATGAATCATAAAAATCATCTATATTTTCTATCTTATAACGTGTCGGAAGAGAAAATTTTTGCACTGTTTTTTCTATATCCGCCGCCTCACTCTGCTTCAAAAGTCCCAATCTTGCTGCCAATTCATTTGCCATTAACATTCCAACGGCTACTGCTTCGCCGTGCAGATATTTACAGTAATTTGTCTTTTGCTCTATAACATGCGCAAATGTATGGCCATAATTTAAAACCGCTCTGATACCGCGCTCTCTCTCATCCTGCGCTACAACGTCAGCTTTTATTTTTATACTTTTAGCTATCGCCTCTTTTAAATTTACACAATCTTTTAAATCTTTGTCCAAAAGCCAATAAAAAAACTCTTTATCAAACATCACAGCCATTTTGATTATCTCAGCAACGCCAGCGCTAAATTCACGCTCAGGCAGTGTTTTTAAGAATTCACTCTCACAGTAAACTGCACGCGGCTGATAAAATGCACCTATTAGATTTTTGCCATAACTATTATTTACTCCCGTTTTACCGCCGACACTTGCGTCTACTTGAGCCAAAAGTGTTGTAGGTACTTGAATAAAATTTATACCTCTTTGATAAATAGCCGCTGCAAATCCCGTCATATCACCAACAACGCCGCCGCCAAATGCGATGAGGGTTGATTTTCTATCCAGCTTAAACTTAAAAAGTTCGTTTAATATATACTCTATCGTTTGCAAATTCTTATACTTTTCACCATCTTTTATTATGACTTCATGAAGCTCTTTGGCTTTGATTTTGTTTTTGATATTTTCAAGATGAAGAGCGGCTATGGTTTCATTTGTTATAATGGCAGCTTTACCGTCCAAACATAACTGCTGCAATTCATCTATAAAAACAGCATAATTCATACTTTTAGATTGCAAAAAGCGTATATCAATTCTCATATTTTCCTAACCGTTTTATCCTTTCATGGATTATACTAAAAATTTAAAAAGTTTTACTCCAAAATCGGCAAAAAAAGCTGATATTTGTCGTTTAGCAGGAAGTAGACGCGATTTAAATCTTCAGAAAAGATAGAAACTATTTTTGACTTTAAAAAAGATTCGTAAAACGGTACAAATTGTACAATATCATTCTCTTTTTGAAGCCCGAACAGCGGATTTTTATCACTGTTTTTTATGATTTCTATCTGTTTTCCGTAAATTTTAGCAATATTTTCAAAATGTTCCGCCAATTCTGGATTTTCAGCTTCCGGATCAAAGTCATAAAACTGTACTTTCAATCCAAGCTGAGAAGAGAGGTCAAATATAACCGACGAATGTTTTTCTATATCGTCAGTATTTCCACCGAAAACTATGCCTCTTTTTACATCCTCAAAACCAATATTACCTATTTTAAATATCGGCGTTTGGGAATTGAAAAGTGTTTTTATGTTAGCCTTAAAAAATTTATTATCCACAATGCAAAGTCCAATATTCAACTGGTTAACATCATTAATATATATATCTTCCGGCGAAAAGTTGTAGTAGTCGACCGTAACGTCTATATCGTCGGAGAATAAATCTTTTATATCATTAAAAAGAGACGAATAGGTAGGATTTATCACCTTAAAATAGAGCTTTTTCGAATTCAATTTTTTATGCAAATTGAGAGCATTTGAAAGCAGCGCTTCTATCCTGATGTCATTCATATTTTTCATATCTATAAAACAGTATATATTTGAGCCGAATGGCTGAGGAAATTGCCCAAGCTCTCTTTTAATGCTTTTATATACATCTTGCAGCACATCGGGCTCACCTACTATAAGAAGATTATCATTTGGCTGTATCATAAGATTTGGGCGTGCCAAAAGCAGTGTATTATTTCTGTAAAGCGCAGCGATATGCCATTTTTTTTGCTCAATACCGCCTATATGCCTATATACATAAGAGCTTCCCACAGGCACTTGCACATCCATCACTTCACCTATACCCAGTCCTACATTCTGTGCAAATATGGGTGTATTCGGTATAAAATCGGCGAGACGAAAAGCGACTATTTCGCGCGAGATTACTGTTTTTAAATATTTATCCTCAATCTCAAGGTTCCATCTGTCTACAAGATATATCGGAATTTTTTTATTAAACTGCCTTATTATTTTATATGAACCTAGAGCATCTACTTTTTTTCTGACTGCTATCATTACTTGATAATAGTCTTTACCCATAACAGTCGTCATTTTTTCCAAACTTGTCGGGTCGAACGAGTAAACTTTAAAGTTTTCAGGGAATGATATATCTTCAATCGTCTTCTTTTTATAGTGGACAATAGTATATTCATTACTGTCGCTGGAGACGCTGACAACTCTTTCTAAAAAATATTTTGCTAAAATACCGTCCGCTATGATTAAAACTTTTTTCATACACTCTCCATAAAATTAGAGGATATTATACCAAAATGGAATTTCACATAGATAAAACCGACAATCTCGCCAGAGCCTGCACTATAAAAACAGCTCACAGCACAATACAAACTCCAGTATTTATGCCAGTAGGCACAGTAGGAAGTGTAAAAAGTCTTGACGCATACGATATGCAAAATATTTTAGGCGCTAATATAATTCTTGGCAACACTTATCATTTGTATTTGCGCCCGGGAGATGAGACAATAAATAATTTTGGCGGACTTCACGGCTTTACAAAATATAACGGTAGTTTTTTGACCGACAGCGGCGGATTTCAAGCATTCAGCCTAAGCGATATTTCAAAGGCAGACGAAAATGGAGTAAAATTCAAAAGCCACATAGATGGCTCCCTGCACTATTTTACGCCGCAAAAAGTGCTTGATATAGAATATAACCTAAACTCTGATATTATGATGATACTTGATGATCTTGTAGAGCTTCCATCGACTAAAGAGCGTATAAATTTGTCTGTCAGCAGAACAATAAAATGGGCAGAGCAATCGATAGCTTATCATATAAGAAAACAAAATGAAGGCATTGGATTAAATCAAAATATCTTCGCCATCATTCAAGGCGGCACAGATATAGAGTTTAGAAAAAAGTGTGCTCTTGAGCTTACCAAAATGCCATTTGACGGTTTTGCGATAGGCGGACTTAGCGTCGGCGAAGAAAACACTCTAATGTATGACACTGTAGAATTTACGACGCCGCTTATGCCCGAAAACAAGCCAAGATATCTGATGGGTGTTGGCACTCCCGAAGATTTAGTGGAAAATGTAGAAAGAGGCGTCGATATGTTTGACTGCGTAATGCCTACAAGAAATGCCAGAAACGGCACGCTTTTCACATCTTTTGGCAAAATAAACATCAAGGGCGCAAGCTTTATAAAAGATGAAAAACCAATAGACGAAGAGTGTGGATGCTACACATGCAAACGCTATTCAAGAGCTTATCTAAACCACCTTTACCGTGCAAAAGAGCTTACATTTTTCAGGCTTGCCAGCCTGCACAATCTCCACTACTATCTAACTTTAGCAAGACAAATGAGAAGTGCTATTTTAGCGGGAGAATTTACAAAGTTCAAGTCGGAATTTTATGCTAAGAGAAGCTAAAAGTGCTTTATAGTTTATGGAAGCTTACAAATAACTTCCATATAAAATTTTTTAGAGTGCCATCAAAAATCAACACCGCATTCAATCTTTAAAATACATCAGTTTATATTACTTAACCAATATATGTTTTAGTTTTTACTATTTATGCTATATATTATAAATCCATTTTATATATTAAAATTTAATACTAGTAGTAAATTTATTTAAATTAATTTTTATTCTAAATATACTAAAATATGACGTATTTTTTACAAATATTTCATACAAAGGATACAAAGATGTTATCTTCACAAATAGGCGAAGCGGCATTTTGGAGGGGTTTGGTAAGATTTAGCAAGGGTAGGTTTGTATTTAGTTGGCTTATTGGCCTTTTTATTATGTTTGGCTTCAGCGGTTGCGGTGAAACTTATAAATTTTACAATGAAGAGCTTGATTTTATAAGCAGCACTTCAAATACAAATATAGCCTTTACGGAAAAAGTATGGTATGAAGCGAACAGCGCCGAACCGTACAATGGAGTATATAACGGTAACGGCAAAGCTGTGAAGCTATATGCTGTTCCAAATGTTAAAGAAATACGAACACAAGAAGATTTGGAAAATATTGTTTTGGATTTAAACGGCAAATATATCTTACTTAACGATATAACACTTGAAGGCGAATGGACGCCGATAGGCACGGAAGATGAGCCATTTAGCGGCATTTTAAACTCCGATACGAGCGATGGCAAAAGATACGCTATTAAATCTTTGAAAATAACGCTGCCGAATATTGATACTGCCGGGTTTTTCGGACACATTAAAGATGCAATTATAAAAAATATCGGCATTGTATTAGAAAAAATACAAGGCGAGATAAATGTCGGCGGTATTACAGGAAAAGCAGTATTCAGCAATATAACTAACAGTTATGTTGTGGGTAATATCAGCGGCAGTGGGTATGTAGGTGGATTAGTAGGACATGCAGACCTTCACAATAATATTTCAAACAGTTATACTAGTGTCAATATCAATGCTATAAAAGATGTAGGCGGTATAGTTGGATATATAGGCGATAGTATCATAACAAACTCTTACACCACGGGCAATATTAACGGTTATACTAATGTCGGTGGTATTGCAGGCTCCTTTAACAGCAGTGTTATAGCGAGCACTTACACAGCAGCTAATGTCAGCGGGGGCATTAAAGATATCGGCGGTGTCGTGGGTGCACTATTTAGCGGCAATATTAGCGCAACTATCGTTATTATTCCATCGGATATAAATGACAACATAAAAAAAATTACCGGAGGTCTTGTAATCGGATATGTTGTCGATACTACTTCGGCCATAATATTCAGCAATAGCGTTACATATACTATTGATTATATTTTAAGTATATTAGGTTTTGACATAAGCGATAAAATAGAAACTTATTTGAGCAAAGTTTTGACTAATGTATATGGTAAACTTTGGGATTTTGTGATAAGCAAGCCGATAGTAAGCCGCTTTGACGAACGATATACTTATAGTGTCGGGCTGAACTGGAAATGGGGTAAAGACGATGCCAATCCTTGGGTAACACCTAAAGATGGCGGAGCTCCTATACTTTATTGGCAGGTAGACGAATAAATACTTTTTGTGCGGGGCATTTGCTCCGCACTCTATTACCTTTTGATTTTGTAAAAATACTTCGCTTTTTTGCACAAAAACCTGTTTTTTTATTGGTTTTTACAAAATGTTTAGCAATCAAGCAGTTATAATCGTTTTTCCAAGACATACAACATCAGCAAAAAATCCATTATGTTTGCAAAGCAATTGATAGTTTTGAATTACTGCATCTTTTTGATATTTCAAGT
>JAIRKW010000070.1 GCA_031259875.1 Campylobacteraceae bacterium | reverse complement strand
CAAAAAACGGTGACAATAAAATATTTTTCACTGTCATCGTTCTCAAATTATTGTTTTAACTTATTTAAAGTTTTTTGCTCTCACCTTTTACAAATAATGCCGAAGCAATTATTAAAAATATAATAATTACCGCAATATACAGATATATCGGTATAGGTATAGGATCGCCGGAAGCGTATGAATGCATACCGGACAAGTAAAGATTAACGCCAAAATAGGTCATAATAATAGAAAAATAGCTAAATATAGAGGCAACTGAAAATGCAAACTGTCCATTTAAAAACGGTATAAATCTAAAATGTACAACAGCAGCATAAATCAAAATAGATATAAGCGCCCATGTTTCTTTCGGGTCCCACCCCCAATATCTGCCCCAACTCTCATTTGCCCATACACCACCTAAAAAATTGCCCACAACAAGCAGTGAAAGACCCAATATCATAGACATTTCATTTATTCTCACAGCTTCTGTGATATTGCGCCCAATCTCTTCTTTATGCAAACTATCTTCGGCAAAACCTTTGATAATATACAGTATAACCGCAAAAAATCCAAGCAGTGCACAAAGCCCTAAAAATCCATAACTTGCCGTTATAACAGAAACATGTATAGTCAGCCAGTGCGATTTAAGCACAGGGGCAAGATTGGTTATCTGCGGATCAAGCCAACTCAAATGCGCCGTAAAAAGCGTAATACCGGCCATTATGGATGAAAGTGCCATAGAGATAGCGGAAGTACGTGAAAAGAAAAGTCCCGACAATGCTATCGCCCACGCTATATATATCATAGACTCATAGCTATTGCTCCAAGGAGCATGTCCAGCAACATACCATCTAAGCGCAAGACCACCTGTGTGCAGTAAGAATGTCAATAAGTTTATGCCAAAAACGCTCAGCACAATTAGTTTTATATTAAATTTCGGCAGAGCCATTCGAACAAATACAAACAGCAGCAATAATAAACCGCTTAAAAGATAGAGCGGATATATCCTGTCAAAAATTTTTATTTTATTGAAAAACAGTTCGGCTTTTATCTTGCGTTCACTTGGAATCAGTTCGGGTGGAGAAATTTTGCTCTGATAATTTTTGATGACATCCGCCATTTTATTTGCCGCACTCCAGTTACCGCTCTCTTTAGCCATTGCAACAGAGTCAAAATAGTAGCCGAATATTATCCGAATATTTTCATTTTCTTCAGGCGGAAAACTCATCATAGCCTCATTGATTGAGTACCATTTATCTTCACCTTTTTTTGGTATAACACGCAAAATATCTGTACTAAAAACCGCATAAAGGATATTAAGACGCTCATCCACTTTTATCACATCTTTGTCGAATTGATTGCGTTCACTCTCTTTTTTACGATTGGCAATTTCGGCAATTTGCTGCAGTTTATAGTTTTTATCTTCACCGAAAAAGTCCGCCGCGGCAGCATAATTACCGCTGATGCCGATAAGCTTTTTAAGCTCGTCATGCGAAACTCTGATAATCGGCTCATTGTACCACTTTTGCGCATCAGAAATCATCCCAAATAACACTTCATTTGCGCCAAAAGAGTTGTAGCTGTCTCCTCGGTAGAGTTTGCTCAAAACTTCACGCGCGATTGTGTCGATAGGATATATGCGTCCGTCAAAACCTTGAATAAGTATCGTACTAAAATTTTCGGCGTGATTTTTCGCGTCATCCGCATATGAAGGCGTAAAACTGCAGCCCAAAATCAATATCAGAATAGAAACAATATTTTTTGATGACTTTTTAACGCGCTGCAAATCTATATCTTTATGCACCATCGAAGCCAATTTTCTAAATCTGCTTTTTGGATTAAAGAAATTTAAAAACAGTCCCAAACTTAACAAAAAATAGCCTATGTAAGTAGGTATTTTACCAGGGTCTTTATTGACAGATAGGGTTGTGCCGCCCTCATCTTCATCATAAAATGCCTGAAAAAAGCGATATCCTTTATAGTCTAAAACATTATTCATATATACACGGTAATCCATCGTAAAATTACCGTCATTGAGCGTTATCTCACTTGCATATGATGACGGCGAATTGGAGCCTGGATACCTTTCAAGCTGGAAATCGTTGAGATAAATGGAAAATGGCAGAGCAAACTCCGCAGAGCCCCATTTAAGAGCAAATACTGCATTATTTATCGCAACTCGCGCAGGCGTACCGCTATATCCTCTGCCGCGGCCTCTTAAAATAACATCTTTTGAGACATCTTTATAAGTAAGTGTTACTATTAAAGCATCTGTATACATAACGGTCGTCTGAGGTGTAACTTCACCGCTTATCAGTTTTTCTTTACCTTTAAGCCCTATATATTTCGCCGCAAAATTAGTATTGCCTATAGTATAAAGATGATTGTCATTAAACGGCTCCTTTTCGGCTTTTTTATATTCGCCCAAAGTTGTATCGCTCATCTTAAACCAATTCAAATTTTCACTTGATATGAGTGAAAATTCACCTTCTTGCATTATAAATCTAACAAGCGGTTTTGAGGCATTTTCTATCTTTTTATTGAATGTAAATATCGCTTCGTCGCTCTCTGCTATCTCTCCTTCGCGCAGTACGACGTCCGCTTTATTTTCACCCCGTGAAACAACAATAGCTATCATCGGCACACCGTCTTTATCATCTTGTATAGTTTCAACGGCATTTTGTATATACTCTTTGAAAGTCACGCGTGCACTGTTGCTGCCAACTTTGAAAGAGAAATCAAAATTATTGGAGCCGATTTTAGAGATAAGCTGTTTGTGCTCAACACCATACAAAACACCGTCCGCAAAAGCTTGAGCCTGTATAAATGATTCTGAAGATTTGACTATATTGTTGCTTTTGTTTTCTTTTATATGCAGCGTGCCTTCACTTCCGCCGTAACGCGTCAAAGCAGAGCCTAAAAGAATAAAAAGGAAACTCACGTGAAATATAAATGCAGGCAGTTTCTCTTTTTTATGAAGCTTGAAATGTAAAATATTATACACAAGATTAAATGCCAAAAAGAGTTGTATTATCTCAAACCACTTCGCCGCATAAACAACGGCCCAAGCCGTCTCAGTCCCAAAATCATTCTCTATAAATGTTGCCGCGGCACAGGAGAGCGCAAAAACAACCAATAAAGCGGCCATAAACCACATAGAGAAAAATGCCTTTAAAAAACTTTCAACTATTTTCATAAATCACCTTATTTTTACTAAAAACGATTTATCCGCCAAGATATTTTTTTCTTATCATGTCATTGCCTATCATGGTAGAGGCTATGCCTTCCATAACAATTTTCCCATTCTCCAAAACATACGCGTAATCACTTATTTTAAGCGCGGCAAAAGCGTTTTGCTCTACAAGCAATATCGTTATGCCTTCTTTTTTAAGTTTTACAATAGTATCAAACACTTCGCCGACTATCTTAGGAGCAAGTCCAAGACTTGGTTCATCCAGCATTAAAAGTTTGGGTTCACTCATTAATGCCCTTGAAATCGCCAGCATCTGCTGTTCACCACCGCTTAGCGTACCTGCCATTTGATGACGCTTGTCTTTTATGCGCGGGAAAAGTTCATACATCACATTTTTCAACTCTTCATAATTATCATCATTATTAAATGCGCCTATACGCAAATTTTCTTCAACGGTAAGATTTATAAAAATACGCCTACCCTCCGGCACTAATGCCATACCGTTTTTAACTAAAGTATGAGTTTTATGTTTTCTTGTTTCATATCCGCCGAAATTTATCTCACCTTTTCTTTTGACACTGTTTAAAAGAGCATTGAGTGCGGATGTTTTGCCGGCTCCATTTGAACCGATAAGCGAAACGATACTGCCCGCTTCTACTTTGAAGCTTATACCTTTTACTGCCTCTATCAATCCATAATATACATGTAAATCTTTAACTTCAATCATTTATAAAATCCCCCAAATATGCCGCTACAACATCCTTATGGCTAATCACCTCAGAGGGCGTACCTTCACATATGGACTTGCCGTAATCAAGCACTAAAACTCTGTCACAAAGCTGATTTACAAATTTCATATCATGTTCGATGAGCAAAATGGCAAGATTAAAATCAGCTTTTGCTTTTTGCAGCAAAGCCGCCAACTCTTTTGTTTCGGCAGGATTCATTCCAGCAGCAGGCTCGTCAAGTAGTAAAACTTTAGGATTCACAGCAAGCGCACGGGCAATTTCTACTTTACGCTGCTGTCCGTAACTAAGGCTTGCAGCCATCTCATTCTCAAAAGTGTCTATTTCTAAATATTTCAAAATTTCCCGTGCTTTTGTTTTTATCTCGCGCTCAAACTTGAAGAATCTCGGTAAGCGGAACATCCCTTCAAAAAATGTATATTTTGCATAATAGTCAAAGCCTATAAGCACATTTTCCATAACACTCATAGAGTTAAAAAGACGAATATTTTGAAAAGTTCTAGCTACTCCTTTGCGTACGATTTGATAAGGCATTAATCCAGATATTACCTCGCTGTCCAACTCCACAACGCCGAATGTCGGTCTGTAATTACCCGTAATGACATTGAACATCGTAGTCTTACCTGCACCGTTAGGGCCGATAAGCCCAAAAATTTGCCCTGTTTCAACTTTAAAAGAGGTATCGCTTACAGCAGTTACACCGCCAAAGCTTTTTGTTATATTTTTTATCTCAAGTATCATTGTTTTTTACTTTTTATTTTTTTTAAAATATCTCCAATTTCACCATTACCAAATAGTCCGCGTCTTGCAAAAAGTATAACAAGCACAAGTATAACCGAAAAGACTACCATTCTAAGACCGGGCATTGCAGGAGTTTCGTAACCGAATAATTTCATCGGCTCGTCCAAAAATCGCAGCCATTCGCTGCCGCCAACAACAAGTATAGTGCCGACAACTGCTCCAGTAGTACTTCCGAGTCCGCCTAAAACTATAATGATAAGCAATTGGAATGTAAGGAAAAAAGTAAATTGGTCTGGTGAAACGGTCGTTAAAAGTACAGCCAAAAGTCCGCCGCCTACACCTTCAAAAAATGCACTTGTACAAAAAGCTGTAGTTTTAATTTTAAATGTATTGATACCCATAGCTCCAGCTGCATCTTCATCGTCGCGTACAGCTTTCATCGCGCGGCCGTATTTGGAGTTTACAATGTTCAGTATAAAAATCACAGTAAACAAAGCCGCAAATCCAGTCCAATAAAAGTTTGCGTATTCAGGTATATCATTCAGTCCTAAAGAGCCATTTGTAATTTGGGGATTATTTATAGCTAAAATTTGTATGATAAATCCAAATCCCAAAGTTACGATAGCAAGATAATCACCTCTTACGCGAAAAACAGGAAAAGCAAGCATGAGCGCAACTGCCGATGCAGACAGACCCGATACAATAAGTGCTGTTATAAAGCCGGAATTCATCCACAAAATAAACGCCGTCGGCTCTTCTACTACAAATTGATACATTTTGTCATCAGCATTTAAAAGCAATAATGCCGTTACATACGCTCCTATTGCTACAAAACCGTTCGGCTCCAGCGAAAATTGCCCTGTTACACCATTAATAAGATTGTAGCTGACGGCCAAAATGGTAAAAATCGCTATATTATTCAAAATGCGCATAGTATAATCAGCAAAAATCATAGGCGCAAGCAGTATAAAGCCGACGGCAATCAAAAGAACAGCAACATTAAAAATTATTTTCTTCATATCAAAATCTGCTCTTTTCAAAATTGTAACCAAGTATGCCGGTTGGCTTAAAAAGTAAAACAAATATCAAAAATATAAACGCAAAAGCATCTTTATAGCCGCCAAGTTCCGGAAAAAATGCAACCGCAACTACTTCTGTGAAGCCTATGATAAAACCTCCCGAAACAGCCCCTGTAACACTTCCGATACCCCCGACAACTGCTGCGGCAAATGCTTTAAGTCCTATCAAAACTCCCATCATCGGGTCAATCGCAGGATAATTCAGCGCCCAAAACACACCGCCTACAGCAGCAAGCGAACTGCCCATTGCAAAAACCAGCATAATAATTTTATTTGCATCTACGCCCATTAGATTGACGGTTTTAACATCAAATGCGAGTGCTCGTATCGCAACACCATATTTTGTGCGAAATAAAATATATAAAATAATCATCAGTAAAATTATCGTAATAATCGGCACTAAAAGAGCCGACATAGAAAATGTAAGTCCAAACACTGTAATAACTTTACTCATATAAGACGGGACTAAAAATCCTTTCGGCACACCGCCGAAAAGCACATTAAAACTATTTTCCAAAAAGTAACTGATACCTATAGCGGCTATTAAAAGCGAGATGCGCGGAGCGTTACGCAGAGGTTTATAAGCTATCTTGTCGATTAAAATTCCAAGAAGACATGCGCCTAAAACCGCCATAACAACGGCGGCAAAAAACGGCAGCCCAAACACTGCCATGCCAAAATAACACAAAAATGCTCCGACCATCATAATATCGCCGTGCGCAAAGTTAATAAGCCTCAAAACACCATAAACCATCGTATATCCAACAGCTATCAGTGCGTACATACTGCCCAAACTAAAACCGTTTAGCATCTGCTGCATAAAAGTTATAAAATCCAAAAAATTCTCCTATATTTACAACGCCGCCAATTATAATTGACGCCGCAATAAATATTTAAAAAAATAGGCTCTTTGCACAAAACAAAGAGCCGTTAAAAAAACATTGTTGCTCTCGCGTAAAATTCGAGTTTTAACAAAAAAGTTACGGATTGACTGTTGCTTTATATATAAAATTACCGTCTTTCACTTCTTTGATGACCGCAGAACGCACAGGGTCACCGTTTGGCAGCATATTGATAACTCCGCTGACACCCTCAAATCCTTGAGCGGCTTTTATCTGTTTATTAACGCATACGCCGTCTTCGGGATTTTCGCATTTATTCATTGCGTCTACTATTAAAAAGTAAGCGTCTGCGCCCAAAGCTGTAAACGAAGCCATCTCTTTTTTGCCGCTTACCTTTTCATACTCTTTTATAAACTCTTCAGAGCGTTTTGTCGGAGGCGCACCGTAATCAAACGTATCCGTGAACATATATCCTTCCACTGCACTTTTGCCAAGTTCTAAAAATGTCGGATTTGCTACGCCGTCACCTGAAAACATCGGTTTATTCAATCCTATCTCTTTTGCTTGGATAGCTATCATAGACGCTTCTGGATGATACAGAGGTAAAAATATCATATCCGGATTTATGCTTTTAATTTGCGCTACTATTGCCTTGAAGTCTTTATCACCGGAATTTACCGAAATCTTTTTCGTGATTTTGCCGCCATTAGCTTTGAAAACTTCTTCAAACGTTTTACCTAAACCTATAGAATAAACCTGCGCCTGGTCTACAAGAAGCACGGCAGTTTTGAGACCCAAAGTATGGTAAGCGTAATTGGCAACGACAGCTCCCTGAAACGAATCGGTAAAGCAAACACGGCTTACGAATTTACGCTTTTGCGTCAATCTGTCACTTGTGGCGGCAGGAGCCACAACAGGAACTTTAGCTTTTTCAGCTATGGAAACAACCTGGTCTGTATTTGTACTGATAAGTTCACCTACTATAGCCGCGACTTTTTCAGATGAGATGAGTCTTGAAGCAGCGTTGGCGGATTCTACTTTATCGCCTTTGGTATCAATCAAAATCACCTTAACAGTATCGCCGTTTTTTAAAGTCGGCTCTAATTTATTCGCTAAGGACAGCCCCTCATATGCTGTCTGCCCGTAAGCGGCTATGTTCCCGCTCATAGGCATAACGGCGCCTATTTTTATCTCTTTAGCCGACAGTGTACCGACAAGAGCCGCAGCCAATATAATCGATAGTGATTTATTCATATTGTCTCCTTACTAAAATAAATTTTTATACTACACAAGCTTCACTTTAAAACAGTTAAGTTGCATCTTTTGCTATTTAAGCGATTCTATATAAGAAACTATGTCATAAATTTGACTGTCATTGAGCATTGCAGCCTGTACTCTCATAACGATTCCTGCACTCCCGCCGTATCCGGAATCTCTTCTGTAGTTTTTAAGCTGACTTACTATCTCTTCTTTAGGGAGTTTTATCAAATCCCGCGCACTTAGATACGAGCTTTTTTCAGCTCTTTCTCCGTGACAGTTTGCACAGCTTTTCTTATATAAACTTTCGCCCTGAGTTAAATTTCCCTCTATTTTTTTCTCGCCAAAGAGCATATCTATAATGCTAAAGCCCTTTTTCTCTTCTTTAGAAGACTCACTATATATACTCTCATTCACATCCACAATAACTATCTCATCGTCATTCTCTAATTCCTCATTTTCATCGGCGGTTGATTGTTCATCCGTCGGCATGACTGTGTTTTCGCTGATTATTTCAATACTGCCGTTTACATCGCCTGTTTGATATTTTTCCATCAGCTCTTTAAGCTCTTTTGCAAATTCGCCCGTAGCTTTTATCGTTATCTCCTCTTGTGCAAGCAGCATACAGCCGCAAAATATAACAATAAACATTAACAATTTTTGCATAAAAATCCTTTTATATAATATGGCGGATTATATCAACATTTTGATTAATAAAAACTATCAAATTACTTACCTGTACAAGCAAAAATATTTAACATAAAGGCAACTTCACAGTTTCCATTTTAACCATCTTTTACCGTTTAGAGTATCACGCTGTGATGTTCATCAAGCTGAAAAAACGACTGTTTTATCGCATGCTTGTTTTGATTGAGCGCATTTATTACTTTAATCTCATCTGCACTTAACTCAAAATCAAAAATATCCGCATTTTCTCTAATGCGCTCTGCATGAGACGATTTTGGTATCGGAATAATATCATTTTGCAAATGCCATCTAAGGATAACTTGTGCAGGGGTTTTACCGTATTTACCGCCTATTTTGATAAGCTGCGAATCTTTTAGTATTTTAGCGCGGCCAAGCGGCGAATATGCCTCCACGGCAATACCCTCTTGAGCACAAAATTCGCGTAAATCTGCTTGGGTAATAAATGGCGAAATCTCTATTTGATTAACCATGGGAGGAATATGAGCGGTTTTATAAATCTCATTTATATGAAACTGCGCAAAATTGCTGACACCTATAGCACGCGTCAGACCCTCCTCGTAAAGCCGCTCCATAGCGCGCCAAGTATCAGCAAATTTTCCGTATACAGGCCAATGCACAAGGTACAAATCAACAAAATCAAGTCCAAGTTTTTTAAGGCTTGCTTCAAAAGCTTTTAAAGTCGTATCATAGCCTTGCTCTTCATTCCAAACTTTTGTAGTAAGAAAAAATTCATCGCGGCGAAAATCTTTTAAACCTGCGCCTACGCCTTTTTCATTGTCGTAAACAGCGGCTGTGTCTATCAATACATAACCAGCCTTCAGCGCTTCGTGCACAGCATTTGCAACCTCTTTCCCATCATTTATCTGCCATACGCCAAGTCCGAATTTAGGCATCTTCACACCATTGCTTAGAGTTACAGTACTTTTAATATTCATCTTTGCCTCTTATTTTTTTCATAATTATACTATCTCAAAAGCAAATATGCAGATTATTTTGTTAAGAATTTAGATAAAGTTAATTGTATTTACTCTTTTAGCCCCATGCCTTTAAAAAATTTGTCGTATTGTGGTTTAAAAATATCTAAATAAAGAATTAAAGCAAAAAATTCATCTTCGTATACAAGCAATCTCGTAGTAGTTATTTTATGCGTCATATCAATACAATCGTAAGTTTCAACCTCAAAATTACTGCTAGTTTGATTTGGCTTCAAACACATCACAAGTTTCTTTATTGCGATTTAATACAGTATCCTTTGCATTATCTATTTTTGAAGATTTTATAACAGTTGTGCCATATACCTTGATAAGCAGCCTGCTTTACATTGCGCGGCATTGAAACATCAATTATAGTTGTATTTGCAAAAATAAATGAGCAAAACATAAAATATAAAATCATTTTTTTCATTTTATTTTTCTCTTTGTATTAGTTTTGGTTTTGGTAGTTTTTGTTTCATATCAAGCGGACCTGGCGTACAAGCTTCTGTCAATTTTTCCCAAATATTGTTAAACGCACAAGCTGTCTGACAAGCACTGATTGAATTACCGTTGCATATTTCAGTAAATTGCCAAGGACCTTTTCTGGCTAATTCGCTAACCCCTGTAGTACAAACTCCGTCTTTATCTATTTCATCTAATGAAGTATAA
Source organism: Campylobacteraceae bacterium (assembly GCA_031259875.1). GTDB lineage: Bacteria > Campylobacterota > Campylobacteria > Campylobacterales > Campylobacteraceae > JAIRKW01. The sequence continues at coordinate 404 of JAIRKW010000070.1, read as the reverse complement.
ACTGTTAACAACACACACCATCCTGGATGTGTTGGGTTTATCCATTTCTCTCCCTCTACATCCACAAAGTTAATCGGATCATTCAAAATATACCCATAAAGATTAGAGTCTCCTCCATTAAAGTCAAAAGGGTCTTTTGATGTCCATCTTCCTGTATGTGAGTCATAATCTCTGTATCCGAATTTGGTTAGTTTTGTGTCTTTATCATACAGTCCTCCTGTAAAGCCAATGGGGATGTTAAGGTTTGGGTTCGTATCTGAAAGGACATTTCCAAATGAGTCATAATCAATCTGTTTTATGATGTTTTTATTTGAGTCTGTGATTGCTTGAAGAGAACCAAGATGGTTATAGCTCAGGTAAAAAACATTTCCATTGTTATCATTATAACTTACAGGCATTCTTTG
>JAIRKW010000062.1 GCA_031259875.1 Campylobacteraceae bacterium | reverse complement strand
TAACAACAAAGCAATTAAAAAATATAATGCAAAAACAGAGTAAAACTTGAGCAGGCAAGAGAAAAATAAAGAGAATAATTTATGTCAACTCCGACAAATACCAGCCCATCGTTACTAGGACTAAAGAGTTATCTAAACCCTTTAAGCCACTTTTCCATTTCTTTTATTTGCAGCAAAGTTGCACTTTTTGCTGTGCCGCCATATGAAGTTCTGGCATTCATTGAAGCTTCAAGACTCAAAAACTGCTCAACATCGCAGCCTATTCTGCTGTCTATCTTTTGAAGTTCATGAGCACTCATTTGAGAAATGTCAACGCCCATCTCTTCAGCCTTCGCGACCGCTTTGCCTGTGATAAAATGAGCTTCTCTAAAAGGAATATTCGCATGCGTTACAAGATAATCCGCCAAATCCGTCGCACTCAAATGTCCTTTGGCGCACGCTTTTGACATATTGTCTTCATTGACACTCATAGTTTTTAGGGTTTCATTCAGTATCTTAAGGCATATAACAGCTGTCTCGACGCTGTCGAAAACTCCCTCTTTATCCTCTTGCATATCTTTATTGTATGCCAAAGGAAGCCCTTTTAGTACTGTTAAAAGTCCGATGAGATTACCGTAAACCCTGCCTGTTTTACCTCGCAAAAGCTCCGGTACATCCGGATTTTTCTTCTGCGGCATAATGGAACTTCCAGTCGAATACTCGTCGCTTAGAGTAATAAATTTAAACTCTGCGCTTGACCAGAGTATCAACTCTTCAGCCAGCCTTGAAATGTGCATCATTAAAACAGATATATTAAACAATATCTCCAGCGCAAAATCCCTGTCACTGACGCCGTCTGTCGCATTACTCATAGGCGCGTCAAATCCAAGCGTTTGGGCTGTTTTATCTCTGTCTATCGGATATGGAGTGCCAGCCAGCGCCGCACTTCCAAGCGGTGAGAGATTATTTCGCTTGTAAGAGCTCTCCAATCTTTCTATATCACGCCTGAACATACACATATAAGCAAGCAGATGAAAGGCAAAATTCACGGGCTGCGCGTGCTGAAGATGCGTCATCCCCGGAAGCAGAGTATCAACATTTTGTTTAGCTTTCCCAAGGAGCGTTTCTATAAGTTTTGCCGTAAGCGTTATAAGATAAAGCGAGTTTTTTTGCACATACAGTTTAAAATCCGTTGCAACTTGGTCATTTCTGCTTCTTGCAGTGTGCAGTCTGCCGCCGACCTCTTTGCCGATAATATCGCTAAGCCTCTTTTCGACAGCCATATGAATATCTTCATCTTTTATATCAAAAACAAACTCTCCGCTCTCGATTTCCTTTAAAACCTCTTTAAGAGCATCTGCGATACTTTTTGCTTCGTCTTCAGTCAAAATACCCTGCTTAGCCAGCATGGCAGCATGCGCTAAAGAGCCTTCAATGTCTTCTTTGTAAAGCTTTTTATCAAATACTAACGAAGCATTAAATTCATTTAAAAGCTCGCTCGCCTCTTTTTCAAATACTCCGGATCTGGATTTTGCCATATATGCCGCCTATATCAGTTTTGGTCCGGCTTTTGAGTAGTCAAACTTGCTATCCGCGGTTATATATTTTTTGAAGTTTTTGATAAACATCTCCGCCAATTTAACTCTCGTCTCATCATATTGAGCTTTATCGCTCCATACATTGCGGGGATTCAAAATAGCACTTTCAACGCCGTCTAAGGATTTTGGGATTTGGAGATTGAAAATATCCAACACTTCATATTCACTGTTATTAATACTGCCATTTAAAATAGCATTAATGCAGCTTCTAGTAGCTTTTATGCTCATTCGCTTGCCAACACCATAAACACCGCCGCTCCAGCCGGTATTTACTAAAAATACATTAACTTGATGCTTATCTATCTTTTCGCCCAAAAGTTTTGCGTAATCAGTCGGATGAAGAGGCAAAAAAGCTTCACCAAAGCACGCGCTAAATGTCGCCACAGGCTCTGTTATGCCTCTTTCCGTTCCTGCAACTTTTGCTGTGTATCCACTCAAAAAGTAATACATAGCCTGTTCTTTATTTAGTTTTGAGACAGGCGGCAGTACGCCAAATGCGTCCGCTGTCAAAAAGATGATATTTTTGGGGTGTCCTGCCATAAGGCTTGGTTCGTGATTTTTAATATGTTCTATCGGGTATGAAACTCTTGTATTTTCTGTTTTGCTTGCATCAGCAAAATCAACAACGCCCTCTTTGTTAATCACTACATTCTCAAGCAGTGCGTCTCTTTTTATCGCCTCATAAATTTCAGGTTCACTTTTTGGGTCGAGGTTTATACATTTTGCGTAGCATCCACCTTCAAAATTAAATACTCCCTCATTATCCCAGCCGTGTTCATCATCGCCTATCAATCTTCTTTTGGGGTCTGTAGAAAGAGTTGTTTTACCAGTGCCGGAAAGTCCGAAAAAAAGAGCCGTATCGCCGTTTTCACCGACATTTGCGGAGCAGTGCATAGAAAGTTTGCCCTCCAAAGGAAGCCAATAATTCATCATTGAAAAGATACCTTTTTTCATCTCTCCGCCATACCACGTGCCTCCGATAACAGCGACGTTATCTTCAACATTAAAGATAACAAAAACGTCAGAATTTAAGCCGTCTTTTTTATAGTCTTCATTTATGCATTTGCAGGCATTATAAACTGTGAAATCAGGTTCAAAATTTTTCAACTCTTCACTTTTTGGACGAATAAACATATTTTTCACAAAGTGCGCCTGCCACGCAATCTCAGTAACAAATCTGACCCTTTTTCTGCTGGCTTCGCTTGCCCCGCAGTATGCGTCTTGTATATATATATCTTTATTTGAAAGCTGTTTTTTTGCTTTTGTCAAAAGTTCGCTAAAAAGCTCTTTTGTGATAGGCTGGTTTATATTTCCCCACGCTATATATTTTGAAGATGGGTCTTGTCTTACAAAATATTTGTCTTTAGGGCTTCTGCCGGTAAAAATCCCCGTATCAACCGTGAATGCTCCAAGCGCTGTTGCTGCACCTTCGCTGTTTTTCACTTCGTGTTCAAAAAGTTCCTGATAACTTAGGTTATAAAAAATCTTACCCGTATTTTCTATTCCCAGCTCTTCGATTTTGTTTACGTCTAAACTCATCATTTCGCCTTTAAATTAATGATAGCCAAAGCGGCTTTTGAACGCTTACTTAGTAGTATGTTAAGCGATAAATTTTTGGAATTATAGACTATGTTAAGTAGCATATTGCTTAATTTTTTGAAAAATATTTTCAAAAAACTAAGAATCTTTCTCTTTTTTTACCAAGCCGCTGTTTTGGATTAAAACTGATGTAAAAAGTGGTGCGTATGACATAAAATTAACTTTTTTGTGTTAGATTTTTGAGCATAAAAAGTATTGAATTTGATTTTTTTTGATTACACCCTTTCTTATTCATACTTCATTTTGCTATAATTTCCCAATACTTTAAAAGGAAAACCATGAACGATATGTTTGACAATCTAAAAGAATTAAAACAAAAATTAAAATCGGAAGAGAATAAGCAAAAATATACTTCAAATATTAATAAAAAGTATAAACAAAACTTAAATACTAATAAAAACGACAAAGAGAGCAGACTCGTAGCAGAGTTTAAAGAATTTATGAAAGAGGTAGATATTTAAGCTCAATATGAATGAACCGCAAATAATAGAATTCTCAACTCTCCCGCACGAATGTTCATATCTGAAAGACAAAACCTGCACAATGCACTACAAATATATTCTAAATTGTCCGTCACTGCTGAACAGTGCGTTAGTTAAACGCGGTTGGAGGAGATTTGGACTCTACTTTTCAAGACCAAACTGCAAAGAGTGCAAAGAGTGTATAAATTTAAGGATAAATGCCAAAAACTTTGAATTTTCACGCTCTGCAAAACGCATTTTGAGAAAGAATCGAAATACTCAAATGATTATCTGCGAACCCTCACTAACGCGCAAACATATGGAGCTTTATGAAAAATATCATAAATTTATGAGTGCTAAAAAAGGGTGGAAATATTATGAATTGACACCCAAAAGATATTTTGAGCTGCATGTGGCAGGATGCGGGAATTTTGGCAAAGAGGTTTTATACTTTTATGAAGGCAGAATGGTAGCTGTTGATTTGATAGATTTTACCGATGAGGGCATTTCATCTATCTATTTTTTCTATGATCCTGATTTTTCAAATCTCTCTCTCGGAAGATACTCTATTTATCGGCAAATATTATTAGCCAAAGAGTATGGGTTAAATTGGATATATCTTGGCTACTATGTTAAAGAGTGCCAAAGCTTGATGTATAAAGCCAACTACAAACCACATCAACTGCTTCAGGGAAATCCTGAAATGGAAGAGATGCCTGTGTGGATATAAAAATACTCTAATTCTTTTTACTAATATTTTCGTTATTGCAAACAAAGCAGTCTGTTTCTCTTTTGTCATTGCAAGCATTGCCGCAAACAAATCAATTCACCTTCTCTGTATCACTGCAAGACATGCAGCGTTGTGGTAATCCAGTAAAAACGCAAGCTTTTCATTATCTTTTTAAAAATGTAAACCGGAAAATACTTCAAAATGCTCTCCTGTATTATTGTAAGAAATGCGAAGTTAGGCACAGCAATCTACCTTTTTTCACCACTGCGAACTATCACAAACAATTATTCTTTTTCTGTTATTGCTAAAAGTGCAGAATGCAACACAATAATCTAGAGGATTTACCAAAATTGGTTAACTTTTTAGTTTTATCCAAAAAACGAAAAACTCACAATTTTTAATTAAAGGTTTAAGATATTGAACTTTTTATGTTTTTGGATTGCTGTGTTTTGTTTATAATATTGGATTGCCGCGCCGATACGCTCCTTACAGTGACAGAAAATATGAATTCAAAAGAGTATCAGAATGAAAAAAGAGAGTCTGAATAAAGGGTGTCTCAATACCGCAAATTTCTTTTAAATTCAAACCCATACAAGAATGACATTTTATTGTGTCACTGCGAGGAACGCACCAACACGGCAATCCAAGAATACTAAGTATTCACTTTTTAAAACTTTGAATTTGAATTTTAAACCGTGAACATTTAATTTCAAAATTCAATTATTTGCTGAACTTGATTAATTAATGAAGGCATAAGTGTCCTATGCTGATACTTGCAATGATGAATGGGCAGGCAAATTGCAGACACGTAGTCAGTTTGAAACTTTTTTAGATTGCCGCGCTGTTTGTTTCAGCTCGCAATGACAGATAGGAACAGTCATTGCAAATTAATACAAAATAACAATCAAATGAACTATTCTGCTTCTTTGCATACTGCGCTCTTTGCAATGACAAGAAGGGGTAAATTCCGCCGCATTCCTCGCAAAGATTGTTTTCTGTAAAAACTCTTTATTTTCTCATAATGTGCACTTTGCTTGTTGTTTGGTTGCAAAATGACACAAAT
>JAIRKW010000183.1 GCA_031259875.1 Campylobacteraceae bacterium | reverse complement strand
GGTGGAAAAGAGTATCTTCGTATCCTGGAGTTTGATGTAAAAAAGGAGGCATGGACGGGGCGTTTTTGGAAATATCCGCTTGAGAAAAACGGCAATGCTATAGGAGACTTCAATATGATAAGCAAAAACAGAGGCTTAATCATAGAAAGAGACAATGGCGAGGGCGTCAGTGAAAAGGCTTGCAAGGCAGGAGAGGATACTAGGGGATGCTTTGACGCTCTTCCTTTGTTTAAACGGGTTTATTTGATTGAATTTGACAATTTAAACGTAAACGGCAATGTCAGAAAAATCGCATATATAGACCTGTTAAATATCAACGACCCCCAAAAGCTTTCACGTAAACCGTTAAGTGAGGGTGTTTTCAAATTTCCGTTTTTTACTATTGAAGATGTTGATATGGTGGACAGTAAACATATCATAGTGGGCAATGATAATAATTTGCCGTTTTCAAGCAGCAGAGAGCCGAACAGAGCTGATGACAACGAGCTGATACTGCTTGATGTCGGTGATTTTTTGAATTAAAATTTGCACAGAGTTTGAGCATGACAGCTCAAACTCTTATGCTCTGTTTATAGAATGCTTTGTATATTTTTGGGATGGTCTAATGTGTGTTTGAATTTTTGCATCTCTATCTGTTTGTCCCAAGCTCCGATAACGATTGTCGCAACTGCATTTCCGCAAAGATTTCCAACGGCTCTCATTTCGCTCATGAATTTATCCACGCCTAAAAGTATTGCCACAGCCGCAGGTGCAATACCGCAGTCTACTGCCTGCAAAGTTCCTGCAAGTACAATAAATCCAGACCCTGTGACGCCCACCGCGCCTTTAGAAGTAATCATCAAAATTACCAAAATGGTCAATTGCTGAAATAATGTAAGATTGACACCGGTTGCCTGTGATAAAAATATAATAGAGAGTGCTAAATAGATATTAGTACAGTCAAGATTAAACGAATATCCGGTTGGTATGACAAGTCCTGTTACGCCTCTATTAACACCTGCTTGTTCTAATCGGCGCATTAATGGTCCCAAAGCACTTTCGCTTGATGAAGTTGCAAAAACAACAAGTACTTCTTTGTGGATATAATACATAAATTTAAAGATATTGACTTTAAAGAAAATGTGCATAATAGCCCCAAGAATGATAAATATAAACACTAAACACGAAACAAGCATTACTAACAGCAATCCGCCCATATTGATGATGGTGTCTATGCCGAATTTTCCTATCAAAAATGACATAGCACAAAAAGCGGCTATGGGGCTGAACCACATTAGTACTTTTAAGATAAGAAAGAAGAAGTCTTGTGCTTTTTCTAACGGTTTTAATATCTTCGCTTTAAATTTTCCGGCAAAGGCTGATATCAATAGAGCAAGACTTAACGCCATTACTAAAACTTGCAGTGTTTTGCCCTCTGTGAATGGATGTATTGGGTCTGGGATAATCCATCCTTTGACAAGTTTGTCCTCTTGCATAAAACTAAACCACCCGTTATCGCTTGCCATATAATAAACGGGCATAGCGTTTTTAAGTATCATTTTTACTTCAGCCCAAACGCTTATTTCGCTTGATGCTGCTGCTATATTTATGGTATCAAGTGTGTTCATGTCTATATCCATACCGGCGCCGGGAGAGAAAAAATTGCCGAAAAGTATGCCGATAGCCAGAGCAAATGTACTTACAATCTCAAAATAAATAAATGCTTTAAGTCCGATAGAACCGACCTTTTTAAGGCTTTCAAGCCCGATAATACCTAAAATTATTGTCAAAAATATAATTGGCCCGACTAGAATTTTCAGCACCCAAATAAAAAGGTCTATACCTTTTTTGACTTTTACGCCAATACCAAACGCATCGGTAGTGTCATGCAAATAGCCATCCTGCACGTTCTTGCCGCCAATACTCTCGACTTTTCCGTTTTGGCTGAAAATTATATGGAGTTTTGTTTCGCTTGCAATATCGTAAGATTCATCTTCTTGTGAACTCTCATATGTGGAATAGATGATTTTTTCAAGATTAGTGATAGTTTTGAAATTATAGTTATATATTACTGTTGCGCTGCCTGCTTCTTTGGATGTTACGACCGCGCTGTAAGTGCCGTTTTCGTGGTTTATCGTACTGCTGATGCTGCCGGTTGAATTTTCAGACAAAGATAGTTTTACGCTTTTTTGTGACTCTTTGGGCAGCGTTACTGTAACTAAAACGTTATCGTTTGAGCTTAAGGCAGAGATACCGACTTCTTGCCTATCGGCTAAAAAGTATCCGCATAGTACGCCTGTGCTAATACCGATAATAACCCAAAAAACTAAACTCTTAATAGTGTAGTCGCTCCATTTTTTTGCTTTTTTCATCAAACTGCTGCTCCTTTCTTTCGCAAGCTTAAAAATTTTTACTATTTTAATTAAAAGGGTTATTATAGGGAAGAGAAACGACTTCCATATGACATTGTTTCAAAAAAGCATTTTTTAATTGGATGAGGTTACTTTTTGTAACATAGAGGCAAAAAATAGTAGTATTTATAAGTTATATTTAAGGGTATATGGCGGAGAAGTCATTACTCCTCCGCGCAAAAAACTAAAACAATCCGTTGATAAACTGTTGGAACATCTCAAGGTAATACGGAAATTTGACTAAAAGCAATGAGATAGGCGGTATATAAGTGATAAGCATAAGCCCTGTAAATATTGTAATTGCCCATGGCAAAGATGCTATCACAACGTCTTTTAAGCTAAGCCCCGTTATCGCGCTTGCAACAAACAGATTAAGTCCCACAGGCGGCGTTATCATACCTATCTCCATATTGACTATCATTATGACGCCAAGATGTATCGGGTCAATGCCAAGCGCTATTGCGATAGGAAGCAGCAACGGAGTTGTTATCATAACAACAGATGATGGCTCCATAAACTGCCCCATAATCAAAAGCAGTATATTTACGATGATTAAAAATGTGATAGGTCCGACATTGGCGTCCAAAATCATCTGCGTTATCTGATGAGGAATCGTTTGGTCAGTTAGAAAGTGTGCAAAAATCATAGCATTGGCGATAATAAAAAATATCATAGAGGTCGTCATTGCCGAATCAAGCACAATCTTATAGACATCTTTGAGTTTAATATCTTTATATATGAAAAACGAGACTATAAAAGCATAAACGGCACACACAGCTCCTGCTTCTGTCGGTGTAAAGATACCGCCGTATATACCGCCAATGACTATAGCAATAATCAAAAGCGCCCAAAAAGCGTCTATAAAAGCTTTAAATATCTCTTTAGAACTTAAAGGTTTAGTTCCTTTAAAACCAAGCCTTTTCGCTCCGAAAAAGGCAAATGCCATCATCATAAGACTCAGCATAATACCTGGAATTATACCTGCTATAAACAAATCACCGATAGATTGCTCCGCGGTTACACCGTAAACTATAAAAACAACAGACGGAGGTATTAATATGCCCAAACTTCCGCTTGTAGCAATTGTGCCTATCGCATATTTTGCAGGATATCCGGCTTCTTTTATCGCTCCGTACATAACGGAGCCAATAGCGACAACCGTTGCAGGAGACGAACCGCTCACAGCCGCAAATACCGTACAAGCAAATATTGCCGATATGGGAAGTCCGCCGGGTAAGTGTCCGACCATTGATTTAGCAAAATTTACTATCCTCTGTGCTGCACTGCCTTTGGAGAGAAATGAGCCTGCTAAAATAAACATTGGTATAGCCATAAGAGTATATGTATTAAGCCCGTCAAATGCATGCATTGTAAGACCCATAACATCTAAATCGGTAAATAATATAGCGGTTATTACAGTGCTTGCACCAAGTGAAACGGATACTGGAACGCCGATAAGCATTAAAGCAAACAGCAAAACCATTAATGTAAGTATCATCATAATTTTATCCTACTCTTTCACAGCGGAGTCATGTATCAACTCATCTTCGCTTGTTTTTAATATCTCGCCGGCTGGTGTTTTTGCAAACTCATATACTTTTTCACCTGCTCTGAATGATGCGGCGGCAAACGAAAGCGGGAGAACTATCATGGGTATCCACATCGGCATATTCCATAAATCTGGACTTGTTTCGCCAAAACTTGCTGTAAGCAGTAAAATTTCCCCTCCACAATATGCCATAAACAGTAAAAACAGACATGAAAATGCACTTGAGAATATAACAAATAGTTTTGCGATTCGAATAGGAAAGAGGTGCAATAGTATCGTAACAGAGATGTGTATGCCTTTTTTGAAGCCGTATGCCGCACCAAAAAGCGCAGACCAGATAAAAAGGTAGTTTGTCATCTCTCCCGCCCACGACAAACCTCCATCAAATACATATCGCAATACAACATTGATAAATGCAAGCAAGACACCTAAAATCATACCGCTAACAGCGATAGTTTTATTCATGGTAACTACAATGTTATCTATAAAATCAAACGCTTTTTTAAACATAAAATGCCTTTTAACAAAGTTAAGGTACAAAGTTTAAAGTAAACTTTGTACCTGTTTGAACTGCCAAAACTTTAAAATCGTTACAACATAAAGAGTTATTTCGTGTCTATCGTCTCTTTTATCAAATCTTCACCTATTACGCTGTAAAACTGCGAATAAACAGGCTGCATAACCTCTCTCCACTTAGCCTTTTGCTCTTCTGTCAGAGTATAAATTTTAAATTTACCTTTTGAGTTTGCTTCATACTCTTTTAAAAGTCCCAATATTCTCTCATCGTCTTTTGCTGCCTCTTCGCGCTCATAAATGGTAGCTTCTCTCATAGCTTGAGTGACTAATGGTTTTAGGTCGTTAGGAAAGCTATCCCAAAATTTTTTGCTTAAAATCACAAGATATCCTAAATATCCGTGGTCGCTTAGAGTATAGCTTGATTGAACTTCATGAAATTTTGAGTTATAAAAATTTGCATATGGATTTTCAGCTGCGTCAACAACGCCTTGCTGCAAAGCAGAATAAACTTCTGAAAACGGAAGTATTTGAGGATTGCCGCCTATAGCTTTAAACTGTGCTTCAAGTACTTTTGAACTCATAGAGCGAAATTTTTGTCCTTTAGCATCGGAAGGCTCAATGATGGTTTTTTTGTTTGATGAGAAGTTTTTAAATCCCGCATCCCAATACTCCATAGCAATAAGTCCTTTGCTCTCTACCTTTTGTTTAAGTTTATTGCCCACTGAACCATCCATAACCTTATACAGGTGATCTTTGTCTCTGAAAATAAACGGTAAATCAAAAAGCTGCATTTCAGGTGTTATTCTTGTGAATACAGAGAGACTTGGCATAGCAATTTGTACATTTCCCATCTGAAGTGCTCTTAAAACATCTTCATCTTTATATAACTGTGCACTTGGAAAAACTTCAACTTTTACTTTGCCTGCCGTTAATTCTTCAACTCTTTTAGCAAAAAAATCAGCCGCTTTACCTTTTGGAGTATTAGCGCTGACAACATGTGAAACTTTGATGGTATAATCAGCTGCGTTTGACGCAGTTGCAGCAATAACGATTCCTAATAAAACTTTTAAAAAGCCTTTCATAAAACTCTCTCCTTATATTTATTTGATGAACAATCATTATAAATTTAGTTGACAAAAAAAAGTATTAAATGATTACGCTTATGTTAAAAGAACTCATTTTTGTTACTTTATGAAACAGGTAAAAATGCCGCTTCGAGAGGATAAAAGTAAGACTGACGCTATTTGCTTCTAAAGAGAAATAATTTAAAAAACAACACGCCTATAACGGTTGCCAAAAGGGAGCTTAGCATAATTGTCAGTTTGGCCTCTTCCAAAAGCGCGCCATTGAATGTAAGCGTAGCGATAAAGATGGACATTGTAAAACCGATACCGCCTAAAAATCCGGCCCCTAATATGTGAAACCATGAAAGAGAATCCGGTTTTTTTGCCACTTTGAATTTTTCAGAAAGCAGCGTAAAGAGAAAAATGCCAACAGGTTTGCCGATAACAAGACCTAACATGATACCAAGAGTAACATTATTTAGCTTGAATTCTCCGCCGATTGTAACGCCGGCATTTGCAAACGCAAATACAGGCATTATAAAATAAGCACTTAATGGATTTAGCATATGTTCCAGTCTTATAAGGGGACTATATGTTGTGCCATTTGTCTTTAGAGGTATTGTAAACGCAAGAAGTACGCCTGCGATTGTAGCATGTATACCGCTGTGGTGAACAAAATACCACAGAAATATACCGATAAAAAGATAAACAAAGATATTTTTTATGCCATACTTGTTTAGTACAAACAGTACTAATACCGTCGCTGCTGCTAATGCCAAATAACCAAATGCCACACCGCTTGAATAAAACAAAGCTATAATTACTATAGCGCCCAAATCATCAACAACAGCCAAAGTTACTAAAAAGATTTTCAATTCCAGCGGCACCCGTTTCCCAAGCAGCATCAAAATACCAAGTGCAAACGCTATATCTGTAGCCATTGGGATACCAAAACCATTTACATATTTTCCACCGGCATTGAGGCTAAAATATATGCAAATCGGTATAATCATGCCTCCAAATGCTGCTATAATCGGAAATGCTGCTTTTTTAACGGAAGCGAGATTGCCGATGAGCATCTCTTTTTTTATTTCAAGACCTATAGAGAGGAAAAATATCGCCATCAACACATCATTCACCCATTCATGCATTGTCAGCGATGCATTAAATCCGCCGAAAACCACTCCCAGTGAGCTTTGCCAAAATTTATGATATATATCGCTAACTCCGGCCATATTTGCCGCAATTAATGCCAAAATAGTCGTGAATAGCAGTAATATACCGCCAAAACTCTCAAGTTGTATAAACTCTTTTATAAGATTTAGCGCTCTAGCGCTTGTTGTTTGCAATCGTCTTCTCATTATGGCTCTTACCTTTTCTTAAAAAACGGATAATATCATATTTTTGTGCAAAATTCTCTCACCTCTTTGTCTGCCGCAAACAACTCATTAAAATTAAGCACATGTATATTTTCGAACTTATTCATGGCTTTTAATATATAAGAGGCTATATCGGTAAAAGTTATTCTGTTTTCCAAAAAAAGTCTGATAGCAATTTCATTAGCAGCATTCAATACTACTCCTAAATGAGGTTTTTGGAGCAGTGTTTTACGAAGCTGCCATACAGGATAACGTTCTAAATCTATATCCCGAAACTCTATATTTTTTATCTGCAAAAGATTTACAGGCGGAAGTATCGGCTCGCTGACTTCACCCAAAAGTGCAAAAGCGATAGGTAGTTTCATATCTGCGTTTGCCAAATGTGCCGTCGTACTGCCGTCTGTAAATTGTACAAGAGCGTGAATGATTGATTTTGTTTCAATAAGTGCGTCTATATCTTGAATTCCAAAGAGCCAGTACGCTTCTAAAATCTCAAATAATTTATTGACCATTGTAGCACTGTCTATTGTTATTTTTTGACCCATTTGCCAATTTGGGTGGTTTAGTGCTTCACTTAAGCTTACATTGTCCAATTTTTTTAAAGGTGTATCGCGGAAGGCTCCTCCGCTTGCAGTTAAAATAAGCTTTACCGGTTTTCGCTTGTCCAAGAGATACCAAAGACCAAAATGTTCGCTGTCTATCGGACTAATGCGCGAAATATCCAAAAACTCTCCGGCTATTACCAGTGATTCTTTGTTTGCAAGCGCAATTTTATAACCTTTCTCAATAGCTTTTATGGTGGGGCGAAGTCCTGCAAAACCGACAAGAGCATTTACCAAAAGAGTATCATCTTTTTTATACGCGGCATCTATCATCTCCAAAATACCATTGACTCCGGCAAATACACGCGGATGGTTTATCTCTTTTGCTTTTGTTTCATCGCCTATTGCAACAAATTCGGGCGAAAATTCCTCTATCTGACGATTTAAGAGTTCGCTGTTTTTGTTGGCGCATAGGGCATTCACTTTAAGATTAAACTTTTTAGCGATAAAAAGCGTATTGAGTCCTATGGAGCCTGTAGAGCCTAAAATTACCATTGTTTGAGAATTTTAAGCATATCTTCCAACATCTGTATAGTAGAAGCCGTATTAACATTAAATAGATTTAGTAGTATCACCAGCACAATTGCGCCGAAAAGATATCCGTCGGCTCTATCCAGCATGCCGCCGTGACCCGGAAGTATATTGCCGCTGTCTTTAATGCCGGCACTTCTTTTTAGATAACTTTCAAACAAATCCCCAAAAATAGAAGCAGCAGAAACAAGCAAAGATATAAAAAGAGCGGTAAAGAAATTAACATCTATAATAATGCCTACTACTACGCCAAGTATTACACCTGCGACTAATCCTGAGTAAACTCCCTCCAAAGTTTTTTTCGGAGATACGGGCGAAAATGGTGTCGAACCTATCGTTTTGCCGGCGTAAAATGCTGCTGTGTCGGTAATACCTACGATAAATACAAGCCATACAAAATACTTCATGCCAAAATCTTGAGGCAAGGATAAAACAAAGAGCATAGGCGCAAGCGGATAGATAAGCGGGAATAGGGATTTATAATCCATACTGTTTTTAAAAACCATAGAGCTTACCGCCAATACCAAAATGCCAAAAACAAGCATCTGCGGATGCGCACAGAAATATGCCAGTATCCAAGCGGCGGCGGCGTAAATATATATCATTAAAGGTTCTTCAATTTTCAGCATCTTTACCATTTCGTAAATCGCTGCGCCGAGTATCACGCCAAGTATCGCCCAAGTTACAAAAGCAAAGTCAAGCCAAACTACAAATAAAGCGGCAGCAAGCAGAGCCAGCCCCGTAATAAGCCGTTCATTGTGTATAAAGTTATTGATAGCCATTGTATATCCTTTTTTGAGTTTTATCATATCAAACTTGTGCTTGAGTTTTGCCTAAAAGGTTATCATATGATTTAAGAATAGAGATAGTTTTGAAATTTGTATATGTTACGTTTGCGCCGCTTATAATTTTTACATTGCGTCTTTGGGTATAATCCACCTCATACACTCCTGCACCAAAAACGCTGAAATTTACGCAAAGTTTTGCACAAAACTCAAGCACATTCGGTAAGACGGCTGTTTTGTCGGTTTTTAGTATAACGTGCGATGAGGGAATATCTTTTATGTGAAACCAAATATCATTTTTTTTGGCTGATTTTAAAAGCTGTTCATTGCCGCGCTCATTTTTGCCTGCCATCACTTTGTAACCCTCTGCGAAAAACACGCTAAATCCCTCTTCGTTTCCTTCTTTTTTATTTGCCGCGCTTCGTTTAGGCATTAATATTGCTGCTTCTTCTTTGCTTTTAGTTTCTATAAGTGCATTTAAAAGGTGCTTTGTAAATTCAAGTTTTTCGGTTAAATTTTCACGTTCTTTATGGAGTGATTTAGCTTTTTGTTTTAATTTTTTTGAAATATTAAAAAGTTCGTCTATTTTCTCTTGCACTTTATCAGAAATAGTAATTTTATAACTTTTACCGTCGGTATCTTTTAATTCACACTCTCCTGCATAGTCTCTTAAAGAGTGTCTGTGCATCATCAATAAATTTGCTTTTTTGCTCTCCTGCATCACTTTTTTCAGCAATTCATCTTCGCTTCCCAAGCCATCAAGCAGACTTTGAAATTTCTCTATCTTTTTTTGCAAAATCGTTGACTTGACGGCCTTGAAACTCTCTAGCTCTCTATCCAATCGTTTTTCATACGAATCATACAAAAAAACTTTTATATCATATATGTCAGTTGGCTGTTCTTTTATATTAAACGGCGGTAATGGTGCCAGCTTTTCGCCGACTTTAACTGCTCTGTACGAAACACTTTCATCTATATGGCGCAGTGCCTCTGCTACAGTCTCGCTTTCGTTTAAAATAATAGCGTTAGTGTTTTTGCCTGTAAACTCTAAAAGAAGCGTTGAGGCAGTCATTTTATAACTGTTTTTTTGGCGAACTTTTATTGTTAGTACGCGGTCATTCGGGCTTACGCTCAAACTCTCTACCGCAGCATTTGTAAATCTTTTTGCTAAAATAGTGTCAAACGGAGCGCGATATCGTTTTGCGCTGATAAAGCGGTGACACATAAAAAGCGAACTCTCTCTTTTTTTGAGGCTGGCATAAATTGCCAAACCTTGAAAGTCTATCTTTAGCGTGCTGTCTTCTACTCTTATGATGGAGTTAATATGCTTAAAATTTTGTAAAAACTCAGCACATTTTAACAGTTCATAGTATTTCATTAGAGAAGAAAGAGAATCTTAAAACAGACCCAGCAGCCTTTATTCGCCGCCGATGTCATTCATATCGCCTTGACCCTCATCTATATCCCGTAAGATTTGAGATTGTCTGATGGTCTGCGCGCCTGTGAGCAGAGCTTGAATTTGCTCAATAAACCTCTTTTTTTCATCAAATGGCAAATCAGACACTTTAACTTGGTCTAACAGATTTTTCAATTCGTGCGGTGTCCTATTTTCAAGATTGATTGTCATTTGCACTCCTTTATGAAAAAAAATTTGCACGCATTATATTAGAGTTTTAAAAATAAAGCAATATTTTTTTGTAATTTATGTAAATATTCTAAAAAAATCTATTTTATTGCTCTTTTGGTAACATTTTGTAGATATAAACTTGTAATGGAATTTTAAAACTATTTAATAGTAAAAATTTAAAAAAATTACTCTAAATAAAATATATGATATCAAAAATTTTAAGTATAGAATGCAATATTTTAGTATTTTTCAAGAAAAGTACTGCAATGCATATTATTTTGTATTAAGCAGTAAATGCCCTCCTTTAAGATAGTTTCGATTTTTGAAAATTAGACTTTGCTTTGCAGACAATATTGATTAAAAGCTTAAGTTTAAATTTTTTTATTTGAAAATTGCAGGATGAATTTAAATAAATATTTTAGAAAATATTTACCTGAAAAAGAGAAAAACATACGACTTAAATTTTTACATTTTTACATTTGGGTTTTAAAATTGCAGATAATATAATGTTGGGTAAAATTTTTGAATTTTAAAAGCTTTTTTAGTTGCATATATGATTGTACTATTTGGCTTTCAATCTTTTGAAATCGTTTAAGTTTGGATGATTTTTGTATGGCAGAGAGGAAGGGATTCGAACCCTCGGTGAGTGTTACCCCACACACGCGTTCCAGGCGTGCTCCTTAAACCGCTCGGACACCTCTCTATCGATAAAAGCAATGAAAGCAATTCAAAGATGAAAATATACCAATATTACTCTTGAGTTTGCATTAAGCCATTGGATATAATACCTCTTTTTAAAGGAGCAGCATGAAAGTGGTATTGACAATAGCAGGTTCTGATAGCGGCGGTGGGGCAGGTATACAAGCGGATATAAAAACAGCTGAAGCATATGGAGTATTTGCCGCAAGTGCTATTACTGCTTTAACTTCGCAAAATACGCAGGGAGTAAGCGGGGTTTTGGGTGTAAAAACAGAATTTGTAATCCGGCAAATTGAAGCAGTATTGAGCGATTTTGATGTGAGCGCGATAAAAATAGGAATGCTTGGAAACCGCGAGATAGCAAATGCGTTGGCGGATATTTTAAAGGATTTTAAGAAACCTGTAGTGCTGGACCCCGTTGCCATTTCACGAGCAGGCTCAAGACTTTTGGATGATGATTCGAAAGCGGCTTTGACGGAGCTTTTCTTGTTTGCTGACGTGGTTACGCCAAATCACTTTGAAGCGGAATATTTTGGGTTAAATACAGATATAAATGCAAAACTTCCCAAATGTAATTTTCTAATAAAAAACATATTCCCAAGCAGTGATAAAGCGGTAGACAGGCTTTTTTTAAGCGGTAGTTTTGCGAAAGACTTCGAAACGCCGTTTGCGCAGAAAAATAACACTCACGGCACCGGCTGTACATATTCTATGGCTATAGCTTGCAATTTGGCGCTTGGTTTTACACTTGAGAATGCAATACAAAATAGTAAAAATTATATATATAATGCTATAAAAAATGCTCCTGATTTAGGAAAAGGAAACGGACCGATAAGGCATAAA
>JAIRKW010000148.1 GCA_031259875.1 Campylobacteraceae bacterium | reverse complement strand
TCAGCCTGGATTCCTTTTTGCAAAACTTCGCCTTTAAAAATCCAAACTTTAACACCGATAATTCCGTATGTTGTATAAGCTTCAGCAAAACCATAATCAATCTTTGCTCTTAGGGTATGCAAAGGAACTCTTCCTTCCAAATACCACTCTGTTCTTGCCATTTCAGCTCCGCCAAGACGGCCTGCAACGCAGATTTTAATTCCTTTAGCGCCTGATTTTTGAGCTCCTTGAATTACTTTCTTCATTGCGCGGCGAAATGCTACACGGCGTTCAAGCTGCATAGCTACATTTTCAGCAGCAAGTTGAGCTGACGCTTGGGGGCGTCTTTCTTCTTTGATATTTACATTAACCTCTTTGTTGGCAAGATTTTGTAATTTCTCTTTGAGTTTCTCTATGTCTGAACCTTTTTTGCCGATAATAATACCAGGACGTGCTGCTACGACTGTTACTCTTAATTTTTTAGCCGTACGCTCTATAAGTATCTGACTCACACCTGCATAAAAAAGCTCTTTTTTCAAAAATTTTCTTATTTTATAATCTTCGCTTATATTTAAAGCTAGAACCTGCTTGCCAGGAAACCATCTTGATTCCCAATTTCTATTGATTCCAAGTCTTAGACCAATCGGATTTACTTTTTGACCCATATTAATCTTCCTTCTTTGTTTTGCTTACTTCTACAAATATATGAGCTGTAGGTTTGCGGATAGACGAAGCGCTTCCGCGTGCGCGCGGCATAAAGCGTTTTAACACTGGTCCTGCATCAACTCTGCATGAAGAGACAACTACTTCGTTTGGCTCAAAACCGCCGTTTGCCACAGCAGAAGCGATAACTTTAGAGATGATTTTAGCGCCTTTATTAGGTGTAAATTCAAGCGAAGCAAGTGCAAGCTCAGCATTCATGCCTTGTACCTCTTTTGCTATCAAGCGCGCTTTTGTCGGTGAAAGACGGATAAATTTTAATATTGCATTACTCATTATCTATCCTTACTTACCGATTTTCTTCTGCACGGAACCTTTATGTCCTTTAAAGGTGCGTGTTGGAGCAAATTCGCCCAATTTATAGCCGATATGATTTTCGGTAATATAAAGAGGTATGAAAGTTTTGCCGTTATGAATGCTAAAAGTAAGTCCAATCATTTCAGGAACAATCGTACTTCTTCTTGACCATGTTTTTATCGGTTTATTATCATTGGACGATTTTGCAGCTGACACTTTTTTTGCAAGGTGAGCATCAACAAAAGGTCCTTTTTTAAGTGATCTTGCCATTGTTATTTTCCTTTTCTTCTGGAAATAATCAGTTTGTCACTCGCTTTTTTCTTGCGAGTTTTCGCACCCTTAGTAGGTTTACCCCAAGGAGTAACAGGATGACGGCCTGAATTTTTCTTGCCCTCGCCTCCGCCGTGCGGGTGGTCAACAGGGTTCATCGCAGAACCTCTCGTTTGAGGTCTTACGCCGCGATATCTGTTTCGTCCTGCCTTGCCTATAGTAACATTTGACCAATCTTCGTTACCTATCACACCGACAGTTGCCATACACTCGCTCAAAACTTGTCTCATCTCGCCGCTTGGAAGTCTTAAGATGACATATTTGCCCTCTTTGCCCATAAGCTGAGCGTAACCGCCGGCACTTCTTGCTATCTGTCCGCCGTGACCCGGCTTTAACTCGATATTATGCAAAATAGTACCTATAGGAATAGCCTTTAATTTCATAGCATTTCCGGGCTTTATATCAAGTCCCTCTTCAGCTGAAGCTACCACATCTCCTACTTTAAGACCTGATGGCTGAAGAATATATCTTTTATCGCCGTCCTTATAGACTATCAATGCTATACGGCAGTTTCTGTTCGGGTCGTATTCTATAGCTTCTACTTTTCCTTCAACGCCGAATTTTGTTCTTTTAAAGTCTATGATTCTGTAAAATTTCTTCGCTCCGCCCTCTTTGTGTCTTGAGGTGATGCGTCCGTAACTGTTTCTGCCTGATGTTACGGGAAGTTTCACAAGCAATGAAGCAACGCTTGGTTTTGCCGTAATATCTTTACTGCTAAGCCCTGTTAAAAAACGGCGGCTTGGTGTATAAGGTTTGTATGTTTTAATCGCCATATTAAGCCTCCACGTTTTCTAATTTAGCGCCTTCAGGCAGCTTAACATAGAATTTTTTATAATCATTTCTTGTTCCAATGCGTCCCCTGAATCTTTTCGTTTTACCGTCTACTCGAAGAGAGTTTATCTTCAAAGGTGAAAAGCCAAAATAGTTTTTCAAAACCTCTTTAAGTCCGTTTTTTGTCATTTTGACAGATGTTTGGATAACAACCGTCCCGTCCTCTTGCAGACTTAAACTTTTTTCAGTATAGAGTATCGCTTTTATGTCGGTAATATCTGCCATTTTAGCCCTCTTTTATTATATTTTCCAATACGGATTTTTCTATGATAACCGCACGAAATGCCGCTGTGATATAAGCGTTTAATTCGCTTGCATCTACCAAATACGCATTATTTATGTTTCTAAACGCCAAAAATGTCTTCTCGTCAATCAAATCTTTTACGACAAGAACATCTCTTGCGTTTATAGTTTTGACGATATTTGCAGCATCTTTTGCTTTACCTGAAGCAATTTCCAACGCATTCACTACAAAAAGCGCACCAGCTTTTGCTTTTTCAAAAAGCGCAAATTGAAGCGCTAATTTCTTCTGTTTTTTATTGACTTTCAAATCATAGTTTCTATTGCCTCGTGGTCCAAATGCCGAACCGCCGCCGACCCAAACAGATGATCTTGAACTTCCTGATCTCGCTCCGCCTCTGCCTTTTTGGCTCCAAGGTTTTTTACCGCCGCCGCTTACAGAACCTTTATTTTTTGTATGCGCAACATTTTCTCTTATGGAAGCCAAATAAGATTTTGTATAAAGATAAAGATTGTGGGAGTTTATCTGCGCATACTCTTGCGGCAAATCAAAATCACCCGTTTTTTGGAGCTTGTCGTCTAAAACAACTGCTTTTATATTATTTTCACTCATTTAACAATCCTTACTCGTCCAAGCACTCCATTTGCGCCTGATACCGAACCTTTTACTACTAAAATACCGCTTGAAGCGTCAAATGAAACAAGGGAGTTTTTAACGCTTACCGTTTCATTGCCGTAATGTCCTGCCATTTTGCGTCCTTTTTGAACGCGTCCAGGCCATTCGCGGTTACCGATAGAACCTGATGTTCTATGAAATCTGCTTCCGTGCGCAGCAGGTCCGCCTGCAAATCCGTGTCGTTTAATCAAGCCGCTGAAGCCTCTGCCTTTGCTTTTAAAAGTGATTTGAAGAATTTTTGCACTTTCCAATGATGAAACGTCCAAATCACCAGCCTCTTTATTTGCAACTTTCTCAAGTGTAGCAAAACGGTTAAATTCTGCACTTAAGCCAAATTTCTTTTGCTGTCCCGTAACTGATTTATTTATGCTTTTGCCGTCGCTGTAAGCCACAATCGCACTCTCATTTTCATTTAAGGCGCAGACTTTAACTTTCAAAACGCGAAGCAAAGTAACAGGTATACTTTGGGTTGCTATCGTTCTGCTCATACCGATTTTTTCTACTATAAATTCCATTTAATATCCTTCTAATTACCCATCGCTCTGACTTCGACATTAACTTCAGGAGCTAAGTCAAGCTTCATAAGCGAATCAACCGTATCTGTTGTAGCTGCAACAATGTCAATCATTCTTGTATGAATTCGTATTTCAAATTGTTCGCGCGAATCTTTGTTGATGTGAGGAGATCTAAGCACTGTGTAGCGCTTAATCTTTGTAGGCATCGGAATGGGACCCTTTATCTCAGCGCCTGTGCGCTTTACGGCTTCTACTATAGAAGCAACTGAACGGTCTAACACTCTATGATCATAAGCTTTGAGCTTAAGACGAATCTTTTCCATCTAGAATCCCTTAAATAAAGAACTTGTCATTTTAACCATCTCAATACTTTGCACTGCGAAATAGTTATTGATGACTTAAAAAGGATTGTGATTTTACTTAAAAGTTTTTCAAAAGTCAATAGTTTTGGCGTTTTTAAACTGTTTTACGGTAAAATTCTCCATATTTTTTTCCTTATTGCAAGGAAAAAATGATTAAAACTATGGAGCAGTCGTGGATATTTTAGAGATTTTATATGACAATCCCCCAAAAACACATCTATTTTTGCCGCGCAAATATGAGATAACGGCTAAAAAAACAGCCCTTTACGGTCCAAGATTTAGCGGAAAAAGCTCTGTTATTATAGACTACCTGAACAAATTTTCACGCAAAGAGCTCTTGTATATCGACTTTTCCGATACAAGAGTGGATGCAAAAAACCTAAAACCGCTCCAAAACTTTATTGATAAAAACAGTATAAAAGTTGTCATTTTGGAACATTTTGATTTTCAATGCGCCATCCCCGAGGTTGAAGAGGTGATATTAAGCAGCACTGCCAAGCTTGAAATTGAAGGATTTGATGAACTTTTTGTGCCGCTTTTGGATTTTGAAGAGTTTGCTTCATTCAATTTTGACAAAAAACATCAAAACATAGAGGGAATATTCACCCTTTTTGAAAAAAACGGCACATATCCGCAGATGGCTTTTGGCGGTATAGATATTAGACTGATGCAAATGTTGATACAAATATATGCGCAAAATTCATTTGATATACTAAAAAATATCGCACTTTTGCAAGGACAAGCAATTAGCGTGCATAAACTCTATGAATTTTTAAAATCAAACATCAAACTTTCAAAAGATACTATTTATAATAAAATAGCCCAACTTGAAAAAGAGCATTTGATATATTTTGTCAGCCGATTTGATAAGGCAGGAGCAGCCAAAAAGCTCTATTTTGCAGACTTTACACTCAAAAATATACTCACGTTTGAGAAAGA
>JAIRKW010000077.1 GCA_031259875.1 Campylobacteraceae bacterium | reverse complement strand
TCTTGAGTGATTTTTCCAAGTCCCATGATGTTATATCCGCCGTCTACATAGTGAACTTCGCCGCTCACGCCTGAAGCTAAATCGCTTAAAAGATACAAGGCGCTGTTACCGACCTCTTCTGTAGTTACATTTTTTGAAAGCGGGGAGTTTAACTCGTTCCACTTTAAAATCATTCTAAAATCGCCTATGCCGCTTGCCGCTAATGTTTTAATAGGTCCTGCGCTTATAGCGTTTACTCTTATGCCTCTGCCTCCCAAATCAACAGCAAGATATCTTACGCTTGATTCTAATGCCGCTTTTGCAACGCCCATAACATTGTAGTGCGGAACATATTTTACTCCGCCAAGATATGAAAGTGTCAAAATAGAACCGTTATCATTTAATACCGGCAGACATGCTCTTGTCAAACTTATCAATGAGTAGACAGACGTTTCCATGGCTATATTAAAAGCCTCTTTGCTTGTATCTACAAATTTTCCATCAAGCGCTTCTCTTGGCGCATATGCCACAGAGTGAACCAAAAAGTCTATTTTTCCAAAGTCGTTTTCTATATATTTTGTCAAATTTTCAAGCTCTTCAGGTTTATTTACATCAAGCGGATAGACGTATTTACTGTTAAACTCTTCTGCTATAGGGCGCACCCTTTTTTCAAGCGACTCATTTAAGTAAGTAAACGCGAGAGTCGCACCTTGTTTATGACAAGCTTCTGCTATGCCGTATGCTATTGATTTGTTGTTGGCGATTCCAACGATTAAACCTTTTTTATCTTTCATCAACATTGTTTTATTCCTCTTTTTGCACATTCTGTGCTATTTGTATAAGTTTGCAAAAATTTGCCGCATCTAAAGCGGCATTGCCAATCAACGCACCGCCGCATGATTTTAAAGAGATGATTTGGCGTAGATTTTCTGTATTCACACTGCCGCCATAAAGTAAAGGAGTGCTTTTAAATCTGCTCTTTAACATATCCAAAACTTCTGCTATATCTTTAATTTCAGCACTGACACCTGTTCCTATTGCCCAAATCGGCTCATAAGCTATTGAGAGTTTATCATAATCTGTGTCTATATCTTCAAATTCGTCCAAAAGATACTGGGCAACGGCTTCAAATCCGTTTCGTCTCACATCTTTTGGCTCGCCTATGCAGTATATAATCTCCCAGCCGTTCTCTTTTGCAAACGCATACTTTTTGGCTATGAAATCCTGCGTTTCTCTTAGTGTCACTCTTCTTTCGCTGTGACCTATCAAAACATTTTTGATACCAAACTCATTAAGCTGCTGTGAGCCTATCTCGCCTGTGTATGCGCCGTTTACCGCAGGATAAAAGTTTTGCGCGCCAAGTTTTACATGCGGATACAAATCAGCTTTTAAAAACGAACTTGCCGCAGGATATACTCTAACATCGCAATGCGTTGAATATGCGTCCAAAAAGAGGTTTAAAGCTTCAAGGTAGCTTGCTGTACTCTCTCTTGTGTGATTTACTTTGAAGTTTGCTGCTGTTATCATTCTTCTTCCGTTCTTAACACTTTAACGCCCGGAAGCTCTTTGCCTTCTATCAATTCCAAACTCGCTCCGCCGCCCGTTGAGATAAATGTCATCTCATCAGTATCTCCGGCTCTGTTTACCACATCTGCCGTATCTCCGCCGCCGACTACTGTCGTAGCGTGCGCTTCAGCTATAGCGTGGGATATCTTGATACTTCCTTTTGAAAATTTATCTATTTCAAAAACGCCCATAGGTCCATTCCAAAGAATCGTTTGAGCGTCTGATAATGCCTCCTTGAATACCTTAACGGAAGCCGGACCTATATCAAGACCTATCCATCCTGACGGAATCTCTTGAGTCGTTACAAATTTTATAGCCGAATCTGCCGAAAAGGTCTGCGCCGCGACAATATCCACCGGCAGATAGAATTTGACTTTTAACTCTTTGGCTTTTTGTATAATTTTATACGCCTCTTCTATTAAGTCATCTTCCACAAGTGAATTGCCTACTTCATATCCTCTTGCTTTCAAAAATGTAAAAGCCATCCCGCCGCCTACTATTATCTTATCTACGCGCGGCAAAAGGTTATTTAATGCTTGGAGTTTTCCGCTCACTTTACTGCCGCCCACGACTGCCACAAATGGGCGCGTTGGCTTTTTCAAGAGATTTTGCGAAAATTCTATCTCTTTTTGGAGTAAAAATCCCGCCGCTTTATGGTCATTGTCAAAAAATCTTGTTATCGCTTCAACCGAAGAGTGCGCTCTGTGGCATACGCCAAAAGCATCATTTATATATATGTCGGCAAAAGACGCAAGTTCTTTGGCTAAATTCTCATCATTTTTAGTCTCACCTGTTTCAAATCTCAAATTTTCAAGCAGCAAAACATCACCTGTTTTCAGATTTGCCGCTTTTTGTTTTGCGTCTTGTCCTATAATATCTTCTGCTATGATAACTTCTCTATCAAGCAGTCTGTTTAAACGTTTTGCAACAGGTTTTAGCGAAAATTTTGCATCAATCCCTTTTGGTCTTCCCAAGTGGCTTGCCAAAACCACGCTGCATTCATTGTCAAGGCAGTATTTGATGGTAGGTATAGCAGAGCGTACGCGCCTGTCGTCCGTTATATTTAAAAATTCATCCATCGGAACGTTAAAATCGCATCGGATAAAAACTTTTTTGCCGCTTATATTTATATCTCTAATAGATCTGACACTGCTCATAAGTTTTCTCCTAATTTTTTGAAATATAAAGCGCCATATCAAGCAGTCTGTTGGTATATCCCCACTCGTTATCGTACCAAGCCATAATTTTGACCATATTGTTGTCCACAACCTGTGTTAAATCAGCCGCAACAATGGAACTAAATGAGCTTGTCTGGAAATCCTGCGACACCCTAAAATCCTCGTCAATCTCCACGATACCTTTGAACTCGCCCGCTGCTTTGGCTTTTAAAAGAGTATTTATCTCATCTTTGGAACTGTTTTTTGAGATTAAGACATTCAAATCCACCATGGAAACATTAGGTGTAGGCACTCTCACACTTTGTCCGTGCAGTTTGCCTTTTAAATGCGGTAAAACCAAACCTATGGCTTTAGCGGCACCTGTAGTTGTCGGTATCATATTAAGCGCGGCGGCTCTGGCTCTTCTTAAATCTTTTGAGTGTTTCACGTCAAGTATATTTTGATCGTTTGTATATGAATGGATAGTTGTCATCAAACCTTTTAAAATGCCGAATTCATCGTCTATTATCTTTGCAATCGGAGCCAGGCAGTTTGTTGTGCAGCTCGCGTTTGAGATGATTTTCTCGCCTTTGTAATTTTTTTCATTGACACCTAATACAAATGTAGGAGTATCATCTTTTGCAGGAGCTGAAAACAGAACTTTTTTGACGCCCCCATCTATAAAAACCTGCGCTTTTTCCTGTGTCAAAAATGCCCCCGTGCATTCAAGCACGACATCTGCACCGTATTTTGCAAAATCAAGTTCTTTAGGGTCACGCGTAGAGAACATTTTGACTTTTGATTTGCCTATTTGCAAATAATCATCTTCAAGCCACTCAATATCACCCTTGAAACTTCCGTGAACGCTGTCATATTTTAGCAGCTGTTTTGTCATATCGCGGCTTGCTGTATCATTTATAGCGACTAACTCTATATTTTCTCTTTCGTTTAAGATTCTTGCAGCGCATCGCCCTATGCGTCCGAAGCCGTTTATAGCTACT
>JAIRKW010000042.1 GCA_031259875.1 Campylobacteraceae bacterium | reverse complement strand
CGGACTTGCCATAGAGACTGTCTATTTTTATCTGTTTACATCTGTTGCCATTTTCTTTTTAGGCGGCGGAAAATTCTCAATAGATAGAAATTAAAAGATAAAAAAACAAACCGCGCTTTGTTGTGTTTGAGATTTTTTGCACAAAAGCGCGGCATTTTTAAAGGAGATTATTTGCAAATCAGAATATATTATGAAGATACTGATGCCGGTGGAGTGGTATACCACACAAACTACATTAAATATTGCGAGCGCGCAAGGAGTCAAATGTTTTTTGACGACGGCAAAAAGCTTGGTGAAAATAACTGTCATTTTGTTGTAAAAAAGATAGATGCGGAGTTTTTTAAGCCTGCGTATTTGGGGGATTTGATAGAGGTCAAGACCGAAATTTTAGAGTTAAAAGGCGCAAGTGTTGATGTTTTGCACACGATAAATAGAGGCGAAGATAAACTGTTTTGCGCAAGAATATTGATAGTATTTGTAAATAACTTCAAGCCTGCAAGACTGCCGGAAGAGATAAAAGAGTTTTTTAATAAATATCTCAAAAAGTGAAATTTATTAACAGCAGAATTTAGGCTCTGCTGTTGACCGGCTGTTTTAAAAGTATACTAATCGGCTAAATTACAGCCGCTTATATTTTTGCCTTCACACATTTTGCTGAAATAATCTACATCCTCATTTTTATAATAACACCGTGACAGTTATGCAGTTATACTAAAAGAAACTTTTTAATTGATTTTCTTTTGAGCATATTACATCTTTCCGATGTCATTTTCCAAAAACACACTTTGAGCAGAGTATAGAAGATGTATATCCTCTTCTTGCAAAATTCTGTTCACTATCTCTTTCATCACTTCACTTTTATGCTTTAATATCTCACGATACGGCGATACATACCATACACCCATTACTACACCGTTACCGTGTGCACTTGGGTAGAAAAATACTTTAGGATACTGAGTCATATTTCTAAGCGTATAGTGACTCTTTAAAGCATCGTATTGTTTTTTTGCCATTTCAGTAAATCTGTTTGTTACAAGTTCTGCACTCTCAAGTCCTATTTTCTCAGCCTTTTGCAAATTACTCTCAAATGTCATTCGTATCTCTACTAAATCCAAAATAGTTTTTAGCGACAAATGTGTATAGTTATATACTTCACCCATTATAAGATAGTAGTTGGGTACAAATATCACACGTCCTGCTTTTTTATGCTCTGTGAGGGCATCGTTTGTGATGTTTTCATATAGAGTTAATTTCGTAAGGCTTATATTTATGACGTCGCCTATTATGGAGCGGCCGTCTTTGGAGATTTTTATCCTGTCTCCAATTTGAATGGAATTACTTGTAATAAGGACAAACCATCCGACATAGCTTAAAACCCACTCTTTCATAACAACTGTAAGTCCCGCGCCAATAACACCGAAAACCGCCAAAACCTGCGCCATATTTTCTATATACATAAAAGCAAAAATCAAAATCGCAACGATTGCAAAAAGGATATTTAAAACCTTTTTTATCATAAAATATCTTTGGTCATACTCTTCGCTTTTATCATGCTTTCTTTTAAAAAAGAGCTTTACAGCATTTGTGATGATAAAGATAATTACCACAGACAGGAGGATATAAAGCAGTTTTCCTAACTCTTCACTTTTAAAATGGCTGATTTTTTTGTTGTAAGCTTCATATTGCCAAAAAACATTTTGATGAATTTTTTCCAGCGTATTGAGTGAAATTTGTAAAACTCTTTTGTCATTTGCCAAGGAGAGCCCATTATTTTCTAAAACGTTAATAATATTGAGTGCATTTTCATACTCTTTGTAATAGTTTTTTACTGTGCTGTCAAGTTGTTCCATTTCATTTTCGATATTGCTTAATAATAAAGAGAAAATTGATATTTTGGTATCGTTTAGCTGTTCAAGCACAGATTCAAACGGTTCGAATATTTTATAAAGCGGCTGACGGTTTTCATAGCCTTGTAATTTTAAGTTATTTTTTAACGCACCTGTCTCCTCTTTGAGTTTTACGGCTTCTTCCGTATTGTTATTTGCAATCTCAAAATTTAATCTGTTTTGCAGAATTTCCAACTCTTGATAAGACTTCGTGTAATCTTTATATGTTTGAAGTGACAAAAGCCAGATATTTTGGGACTCATAATATGCTTTTTGTATCTGCAAAGCGTCGATTTTTGTCTCATTTGCAAAAAGAGCTGCCAAATTTAGGCAAAAAATAAAAATTACTTTTCTCATAAATCCTCCAATCTCACTACTTTGTCAGCGCACCACTTAGCCAAAACTCTATCGTGTGTAATGAGCAAGATTCCACACCCTTTTAGCATATCCAGCATATGTTTCAAAATGTCAAGCTGCGTGATGTTATCGAGTGCCGATGTAGGCTCATCCGCCAAAATAAGCTCTGTTTTCAAAAGCAGTGCTCGCAAAATCGAACATCTTTGAAGTTCACCACCGCTTAATTTATGCGGTTTTTCGTATAATAAATTTTCATTAAGAGCCAATTTTTTGCAAAGCGGCAAATACTCATTTTGCACTAAATCTCTTTTTGTGACATCTTTGATTTGTGAAATTATTGAGTATGCTGGGTGAAAAGAAGAGTAGGGGTCTTGGTAAATTTGCGCCAATTTTTTATGCGATATAATACCGCTGTTTGGTTCTAAATTTCCGCATATAAGTTCAAAAAGTGTGCTTTTGCCAGAACCGCTTGGCCCAAGCAGGCAGATAAGTTCTCCTTTTTTCACGCTAAGCGAGAAATTTTTGTACAAAAAAGCATTGTTGGGATATGAAAAAGTCAGATTTTTTATATCCAAAACTGTATCTGCGGACAAGTTAGTTTCAAAATTTTTAATATCTTGCATCATCGTTATTTATTAACTATGTAATTCTTTTATGGCAAACAAAGTGTATATCTTGTGCGCTAAGTAACAAAAAACCGTATTCATTTACGAATCTGTCCTTCTCCGTATATTTTATACTTGTATGTTGTAAGCTCATTTATGCCCATAGGACCTCTTGCGTGCAGTTTGTTTGTGCTGATACCAACTTCTGCGCCAAATCCAAACTCTCCGCCGTCAGTAAAACGGCTTGAAGCATTTACATAAACGCATGCTGCGTCGATATCCTGTGTAAATTTTTCTGCTTTTGTGTAATTTTCCGTGATTATAAC
>JAIRKW010000021.1 GCA_031259875.1 Campylobacteraceae bacterium | reverse complement strand
TATCCACTCTTTCAAAGTCTTTATTTTGCCATAAGCCGTCATATCAAGCTGTATTGGAGTAAGCGATATGAAACCTTGATTTAGCGCATATATGTCGGACTCTTCATCGATGTCCCTTTGCCACATCAGTGCATCAACTCCTATCCAATAATACTCTTCGCCTCTTGGATTTCTATTCATTAAGGCTGTGCTTTCGTATGCTCTGCTGCTGGTTTTTGTTATCTTATAACCCTTGCACTCTTTGGGTGAGATGGGAGGGATATTTACATTTATAAATTCTCTTTCTTCAAGCGGAAAAGAGCCTTGCAGGATTTTTTTTGCGATATCATGCGCGGTTTTTGCTGCCAGCTCATAACCTAAAATATCAAGTGTATCGCGTCCATTTGTGTAGTATTGCGATACGGCAAATGATGGAATACCGTGCAAAGTTCCTTCCATAGCTCCGCCTGCTGTGCCGCTGTAAGTTATATCTTCACCAAGATTTGCTCCTATGTTTATTCCGCTTACTACCAAATCAGGTTTTTTATCTTTTTCGAACAGCGCTGTTATTGCCAAATATATGCAATCGCTCGGCGTCCCATCGTCAAGCTTGAAAAAATCATCGTCTACTTGTATAAATCTCAAAGGTTTTGTTACGGTAAGCGAGTGCCCGCACGCCGATTTTTCAGTGGTCGGGGCTACTATAGTAACATGCCCCAAAGGTTTCAGTGCGTCTGCCAAAGCCAAAAGCCCTTTGCTCTCGTATCCGTCATCGTTTGTGATTAAAATCCGTTTTTGCATATTTGTGTCCTTTGCGGCATTATAACATTACTTTTATTTAATATTTTTCACTGTAAATTCGCTCTTATCGCTTTGGCCGCTTTCGTCAATGACTACAAGCTGATACTCTCCCTCTTTGGTAAATTTATGGTTTAAAAATTCCCCTTCTTTGTTTTGAGTTATGAGTTCTCCGTTTAAAAACCACCATCTTGTGCCTCTGCCGCCTTGAGAGCTGATTTTTGGGGTTAACTCCTCTTTGTTTTTTATCGTAAAAATAGTATCGTTTTTGACATTTTTGATAATCAGCATCCTTGTTGGGTCATTCTCTTCCAGCGGCGGACAAACGGAGCTTTTTTTAGGCAGTCTTGATGATATTTGTTCCTTTTTAGGAAGCCACGGAGTTAGCGATACAGGCCAAAGAGCTAGCCTTTTTTTGAGCGCATTTTTGCAGTAATATGCTGTCATTTCACCCTTATCGTCTGCGTAATATGTAAACCACCCGCTTTCATAATCTTGCCCGTATGTAAAAAGTGTCGGGGGCGTTAAGTCGTTAAATATCCACGCTCTTTTTTGTACTCTGCAATTTATATTGTCGGCTTCGAGCGTTTGACCGCTTGGCCAGCATATATTTTTTACGCTCACGGATGAGGGTTTTTCATCCAGATAGTCATTTAATAAAAATGAGTTTGTCTGTTTGTGTTTGAGATAATTGTTGATTTGATGCAAAAACGGTACAGCGCTGACTGCTCCGGACTGTTCGGCTACCGGAGTACCGTCAGGGCGTCCTATCCAAACTCCGATGATATATTTTGAGCTTATTCCTATAGCCCACGCATCTCTCATTCCATAGCTTGTGCCTGTTTTGTATGCAAAAGATAAAAATCCGCGCCTGTAAAACGCAGGGTCTGCTTCTCCGGAGAGCATACGTCTTGTTATCCATGCTGCACCGCTGTCAATAAAATCATATTCTATCAAAGGATCATCAGCAAGATATCTTAAGGGTGAAATTTTTCCGCCTCTTGCGAATGCGCTGTATGCACTTACTAATTTATCAAGACTAATACCAGCACCGCCTAAAATGACAGCTAAATTTGGCTGGGAGTACGGCGGCAGTTTAAGGCTTATATCGGCATTTGAGAGTTTTGCCATAAATTTTTTGGGTCCATAAGCTTCGATTAATTGAACAGCTGGTAAGTTCAAAGATTTGCCAAGAGCTTCAGACGCACTTACTGCCCCTGAAAATGCAGTGTTGAAATTTTGGGGTGTATAACCATAGATTCGCGGCGTATCTTGTAAAAGAGATTCGGAATGTATAAGTCCCTCGTCTATCGCCAAAGCGTAAATAAACGGCTTTAAGGCAGAGCATGGAGACCTTATCGCGTTTACCATATCTACGTGTCCGAAGCGGCTCTCATCATTGAAATCTATAGAGCCTATGTAAGCTTTAACCGACATGTCGGTATGGTCTGCTACCAGCATTGCCAAAGATGTGGCCGGGTGCAGAGTCGATTTTGCATTCAATGCTATCTCTTCAAGATTTTGCTGTATAGAGATATCTATATTTGTTTTTATAATCCTTTTATTCGTCATTTGAAGCGAACGTCTTGCCAAAATGGGTGCCGACTGCGGAATAAAACGAGATGTCAAATAAATATTCTCTTCTTTGGCTTCTTTGATAGTTTTTTTATCCCACACATTAAATTTCTGCAGTCTGTCAAGTACTTTATCACGGGCTTTCTGCGCTTCATCCAGATATCTATCTGGCCTTAGTCTGCTTGGAGACTGCGGAAGAGCTGTCATCAAGGCAGCTTCAGCGTGACTTAACTCTAAAGGCGTTTTTCCAAGATAACTCCAAGACGCTGCGCCGATTCCCTCGATAGTTCCCCCATACGGTGCGCGGTTTAGATATATAGTTAAAATTTCGTCTTTAGATAGATGCCATTCAAGCTGTACAGCGCGCAGTATCTGTTTGATTTTTCCGCCTATACTCTTTTTGTGAGGTTCAAGTATCCTTGCCGTTTGCATTGTAAGAGTGCTGGCTCCTGATATTGTTTTGCCTTGGGATATATTTTGTATGACAGCGCGTATTATTGAGAATGGATTTATGCCCATGTGTTTATAAAACCATCTGTCTTCGTAAGTTAGCAAAGCTTCTATGTAAGCCGGCGATACATCCTTAATCTCTACGGGATATCTCCATATACCCTCTTCATCTGCAAACCGCCAAAATAAAGAGTTGTCGCTCGATACTACTATGCGCGACATTCTGGCATCATTTAGAGGCAGCGGAAACACTCTGTCTAAAACAAACAGTGCTGTTAGCGCAAAGAGAGTAAAAAAAAGAAAAGTTTTTAGAAATTTTTTCAAATGATATCCGTTTTAAGAGGCGGGTTTACCGCCTCTTTATTTGACTGTTAGCTTAGGTATGCTGCTGCCTATAGCAAAAATCTCAGGACTGTACATAGACTGAGCATATGGAGGCGGGACGGTATAAATTCCCGGACTTACCGCGCGTACAAGGTATACAAGTGTAGCAGGCTCATATCGTCCGATATCAATAGCCGCTACATATCTGTCGTCTCTAAACTCTTGATGAATTATGGTTGTTGCAGCAGCTTGGCGTGTCAAATCTTTATTTGATTTTAATGCTTCGCTGTCGTTTATATTTATACTGTGTCCTAGATTTTGATTTTCAAGCTCCAAACCTGCCGGCAGTAAATCTACCACGAGTGCATCTGAAATTCTGTTAAGATTAGTTTTTACATTTAAAGCTACTATGACTAAATCACCGCTTTTTAACTCACTTAAAACAGTCTCTTTGCCATCAAGCGTGTAATACGACCTTGATATATCAATATTGTTTGAAGCCGGAGTTGGAGCGGATTTTGGATAGCCTGTAATATCTATTGAGGTAAATATCGTAGTTTCGCCGTTGTTTTTAATGCTTTGTATACTGTTTAATTTAGTAAAATTCAATTCTCTTACGAAAGGCTTACCGTCTGGTTTTACAGTCTCTTTTTTACCGTTCGCGTCGATAATTGCTTGCCATGACGGCTCTTTTGCATTTACGAAATGTCTGCCTGCTAAAAATATTGCATTTCTCTCTTGTGTGGAGAAGTAGCTTTTTGATTTGATTTGTTCGGATAGAGACAAAACAATTTCAGCTCTGCTTTTGGGCAGTAAATCATGCTCATACAGCAGTGAGAGTATCAAAGCTTTATCTCTGACATTGCTTCCGTAATCTCCGTACCAATAATAATTGTGCCGTTCTGCCTTGAATAGTACAGCTTTATTGATAAGATTGTCGGCTCGCTCATTGTCGCCCATAAGTTTTAACGCTATGCCAAGCTGCATTAGGGCAAGTGAGGATTGTGTATTGTTGGACAAATCATAAAGGCGTCTTAAATTTCCGAGGTTTGCTTTTTGTTCGCGCGCCAATACAAACGCAGCATAGCTTTTAACTGCAAAATTTGTATAATCAAAATCATAACTGTATCCGTAATCAACGCTACCGCTGTTGATATAATACTGCAATCTCTCTATGGCTTTTTCTAAGGCATCTTTAGGTACATAATAGCCTTGCTCTTTAGCTCTCAGCAAAAAGTCCGTTACATAAACGCTAGCCCAATGCGCCTCAGAATAATCATCTCCCCAATATCCGAAAGAACCATTGGTTTTTTGCATGCCAAGCAATCTTTTAATGCCTTGTTCCACATTTTTCTTGCGCTCTTCGTTGCTTGAGGTTTTGATACCTAAAGCTTCAAGCTGTTCAGATGAGGTATAAATGGACGGATATATGCCGCTCGTGGTCTGCTCTACGCAGCCGTAAGGATATGCAAACAGTTCTTTTATAGCTTGCGCAAAATTTATAGGAGGAATAGAGCTTATAGTTATGAGGGCATCTACAGTTCTTTCATCAATATTTTTATATCCCTCTTCAAAATCGCTTGGTTTAATAACGTCATTTTTCTTTAACTCTTTGAATAGTTTAAAAACATTTGCAGGATATGGCGCTCTAACACCTATAGTCCATTTTTTTTCTATAATATTTTTAGGTTGTCCGTCAATTCCGCTCACTTTAACTGTCACAGTGCCGCTTCCAAAACCGCTTTGTGCGGATATCGGTATATAAATAGTCTTCCTTTGTCTGTCGGATATTACTATTTGCTCCTCTTTGAAGCCGTCTAGGTAGCCTGCAGCGCTTATATGTACTTTTAATTTTTGCTCAAGTCCGGATAAATTGTTTACATCAAGCGCAAGGGTACTTTTGTCACTGCTTGCTAAAAATCTCGGATGATTTAGTTCTACTACGACAGGTAATGCTGCAATAGCTTTTTGTTCGTCACCTCCGTAATCCTCATCTCCCCAAGCTTGTACCATAAAGCGAAGTTCACCGTTAAAGTCCGGAATGTCAAATTCAACCTCTGCTTCACCATTTTCGTTTAACGTTACGGAATTGGACTGCATTGCGACCAGCAAGATTTCTGTAAGAGGTTTTTTGCCTCCAGCCATTTTTAAAAGAGCGGCGTCTCCGCCGAATTTGAGCGAAGCGTTTTTACCATTTCCTTCTATAAGATTGCCGTATACGTCGTATATGTCCGTATTCCACTCTCTTTTTGCGAAAAATGTCTCAAATGGATTTGGCGTTTGAAAGTCGGTTATACTCAAAATGCCGCTATCAGCTGCCGATACGATAGCTTTTAATTTTTTGCCTTTCTGTTTTTGGCTAAGATTTGCTTTAAGCAATACTTTCACTTTCTCTTTGGGCACTATTTTTTCGGGAACTTTTAGCGCTATGTCAATTTTCCTGTCATCTCTGAAAAGCGGCAGATGCAAGAATCCTATAGCTCTTTTTGGCGTAAGATTTTTACCGCTCTCTTTTTTTATAACAACTACGTTTATATAGATATCATGTTTTGTCCACTCTTTGCTTACAGGTATAAGGATTATTCTGCCATTTTTACCTACATGTATATTTTGCCACCACAAAATACCATCATTTGTCTCAACGTTTATGTAGCCGTCTCCGCTTTCAAGGGATTCGACGGTAACTTTTGCTATGTCGCCTGCTTTGTAGCTTGATTTGTCCAATTTCAGTTTTACCTGTTCAGGCCTTATTTTATCGGTATTGTCATTTTGCCAGCTGTATCCGGCGTAAAAACGGACACTGCTTATAGCATTCGTATCTTTATCTACGACTTCAACTATGTAAGAACCCCACTCCACATTAAATCCAACAACGGCACTTTTTCCTTCTTCGACCGATATATCAACACTGTCGGTGTTGATATGTTTTATATTGTAGTCGTATCTCCAGCCTGTATTGTCGTAGTACCAATAACTGTTATCTCTCTTATGAGATTTACGCGAAGATTATTGTTGGCTAATTTTTTACCCTCTTTATTTGTAAATACGATTTCAAACTCGGCGCGCGAATTTTTGTCTACAAAAAACTCTTTTTTGTAATTGTCGATTTTGTAGTCATATATCTTTTGTGTTCCGAAGTTTGGTTTGATTGCCGGAAGATTTTCATGCGGCCATACAGCTTGAGTTATACTCCTTGTTACAGGGCGTCCGCCGGATTCCATCAGGCTTGCCTCAAATACTACATTTATTGGTGAATTGATATTGCTCCACGAGTTTTGTACGCTTATGCTGACTTTTCCATCATCGTCTAAATTAGTATCTACGTATTTTATATACTTATCCAAATTATCTTCTCTTAGTGAACCAAAATAAAATCCGCGCAACTCTTGGACTGCATTTCTCAAAGCTCTTGTTTTCAAATCACCTATCAGTCTGTTATTGCTTGCGGGAGCGCCGTATAAATATTTGCCGTATATGTCAAAAATGACATCGCTTGTTTTTAAAAGCGGTTTACTGCTTACATTTGCTTCTAAAGACATCTTTTCGGGCATAAAATCTTCTACTTTAAAATCATAAAAACGGTAATTGCCGTCGCCCAAATCAAATCTAAATCTCCAATTGCCCGTCGGCGCATCTTTAGGCAGTTCGTATTTGTATTGATACAATCCGTCAACATCCTGCCATGTAAATGTTTTGGCTTTTTTGTTGTCTGCTTGTAAAATGTCTACTTTTATGGGCTGTTTGGCTATTTGTTTACCGTCGCTGTCTCTTAATATGGCATTTACAAGTACGCTCTCTTCGGGGCGGTACAAGTCTCTGGGTCCAAATGCAAAGAGTGTTTTATCAAAATTTTTAGCTCCTGTGATGTCAAAATCAGCCAAGTCCAAAGCGCTTCTGTTAAGATAAATGAAACTTATACTGCCCTCTTTTTTGGCAAGCAAAATATCTGCGTTTGAAAAACGCCTGATATTTGCATAACCCTTAGTGTCTGTTTGTGTTTGGGTGATGACTTTGCCGCTTGTGTCAAGAAGTTTAATATTTACGTTCGGCATTATATTGCCCGTTAAGTGCTGTGTGAAAATATCGTAGCCGTTTTTATTTTTATGAACTATTACACCGATATTTGTGACGGAGAAGATAGTTGCCGGAAGCATGTAAGTGTTGTATTTATTTGGTTGCTGCATTACAGCTATATAGATACCGTTATTTTTTAATTCTTTTATATTTTTAACGCTCAGCATTACTGTCTCTCTTACATTTTTTCTGGCATTGAGCGTAAAACTTCCCGAATACACCGGTTTTATATTGCGGCTTAAAAGGCTATCTATAGAGTATGCGGAAGAAGAAGACTTTTTGAAAAGAAGATTCAGCGCTTGCGGTAAAGTTTCTAAATCAACAAGATAAAAGTCCACATCAACTTCATTTATATTTAAGGTTGTAACTGCGATGCCTTCAGTAAAATCCGAAGGAAGCAGAGAAGAAGACGAAGCAAAACCGACAACAGGTTTTAAATTTCTGGTAGTTATATTGACAGAATATCTGCCTGTACGGTATATCCTTTACCTGATATGTTTTTGATTTTAGCAGGCTCTTGGACGTAGACGCTGTATGTTGTATCGGGTTCCAAGTATTTGAAATATATCTCTTGCCTGTTTTTGGAGACTTCCCATGAGCCGTCTGCCTGTTTTGCACCGTTATGCACGGTGATTATTTTATCCAAATTCTGACCTTCAGCAATTGGAGTAGAAAAAGTTACAGCAATTGCGATAGAGCCTTCTATACTCATTTCCGAAATATCTGCTATATAAAATTTTTTATCTTTATAACGCTCGTAAGCATTAGTTGTATTTACATTTTGCGCAAAAAGCGGTAAACTTATGCCCAAAATTATTGCCAAAATAGAGACCTTTAGTATGCGAAAAGTGCCCATGAAATTTCCTTGCAACATAGTAAAATTTAAACAGGTTAAGAAT
This sequence comes from Campylobacteraceae bacterium, assembly GCA_031259875.1. Lineage (GTDB taxonomy): Bacteria > Campylobacterota > Campylobacteria > Campylobacterales > Campylobacteraceae > JAIRKW01. The sequence continues at coordinate 5,517 of JAIRKW010000021.1, read as the reverse complement.
ATCATCAAACCATAATAGATTTCGTTATAATTAATTAAAATAGGAGCTTATTGTGCAGGAGAAAAAAACCTTAATAAAACACTTTATTGAAAATATGCTTCAGGGGCTTTTCTGGCTGCTGCCGATAGCTGCTGTGGTATTTATACTTTTATGGGTTTATGACAAGCTTGATGCCATCACGCTGAAAATTTTCTCAAGTTTTGGCTTTGATATAGACGGACAGAGCTTTATATGGATAACGCTAAGCGTAATTGCTTTGGCGTTAACGCTCTATATTTTGGGCTTTATCATTCATACAAAATTAGCCTTTTTGTTTGAAGCATTATTTGCCAAAATCCCATTTTATTCCACACTGAAAGATATAATAAACATCTTCAACTCATCCAAAAAGGGCGAAACAAAAGTTTTGGTTGTCGCGATAAAGGGATTTGGTGTTACAGGCTACAATATAGGACTTATGTATTCGCAAAAAGAGAGTGTGATAAAAGACCACTACACGGTTACTTTGTCGCAGTCTCCGATACCAAACGGCGGATTTATGTTTGAGATACATAAAAAAGATATCCTTGTCATACAAAGCGCTACTTTTGACAACAATCTGCAATACCTCCTCTCAATGGGCGTTAAAAGTTTAGCGGAGATTTTGAAGATTGAGCCTGTAGCTATAGATAAATTTACACCGCTTGAAGAGTGGTTGGACAAAAGAGGAAAAGATGTTAAAACACGAAAATAGTATTAAAGCTTATTTAAAAGCAAAAGAGCTTATCCCAGGAGGCGTGAACTCTCCTGTGAGGGCATTTCTTAGCGTTGGTCAAACGCCACCGTTCATAGCAGAGGGCAAAGGGGCATATATAACCGACATCGACGGCAACAGATATCTTGATTTTGTGCAAAGCTGGGGGCCTTTAATATTTGGACATGCCGATAAAGATATAGAAAAAGCAGCTGTGAAAGCTATAAAAAAAGGGTTAAGTTTCGGTGCGCCGACAAAAGCGGAGACAAAACTTGCCGAAATTATCTGCTCCATTTTTCCATCAGTTCAAAAAATCCGCTTCGTAAGCAGCGGCACAGAAGCTGTGATGAGCGCTATAAGGCTCGCACGCGGTTATACGAAAAAAGACGATATCATAAAATTTAAAGGCTGTTATCACGGACACAGCGATTCTTTGTTGGTGCAAGCAGGAAGCGGGGCGGCTACATTTGGCTCTCCCAGCAGTCCGGGTGTTCCTGAAGATTTTGTCAAACATACGCTTTTGGCTGATTACAATGATATAGAAAGCGTGAAAAAATGTTTTGAAGAGTCTGAAAATATCGCATGCGTTTTGATTGAACCGATAGCGGGCAATATGGGTTTAGTGCCCGCAGACATAGAGTTTTTAAAAGAGCTTAGGGTATTGTGCGACAAATATAATGCAGTTTTGATTTTTGATGAGGTGATGAGTGGGTTTAGAGCCTCTTTGAGGGGCGCGCAGGGTTTTACAAAAGTAGAGCCTGATATCGTGACATTTGGCAAAGTTATAGGCGGCGGTATGCCTGTGGGGGCATTTGGGGGTAAAAAAGAGATAATGTCGCATCTGTCTCCCGAAGGAGCAGTGTATCAAGCAGGCACCCTAAGCGGCAATCCCGTTGCCATGAGTGCAGGATTTATGAGTATCAGCAAAATACTCAAAAACAAAAAACTCTATGAGAGGCTGGGTTTACTTGCTAAAGCTCTTATGAGAGGATTTAAGGAGAGTGCTGACAAAGAGGGCATACCTTTGCAGGTCTGTATAAGAGGCAGTATGTTTGGATTTTTCTTTAATGAAAAAGAGGTGAAAAATTTTGACGATGCGCTCAAATCGGACACAAAACGTTTTGCGGCATTTCATAAAGGCATGCTTGAACGCGGGTTTTATTTTGCCTGCTCGCAGTTTGAGACGGGTTTTATTTGCGACGCTATGGATGAAAAGATGATAAAAAAGACAATCGCTGCCGCAGGCGAAGTATTAAAAGAGATAAAATGAGCGAAGAAAAAGAAGATTTGACGCAAGAGAGCACGCCGCCGCAAAAGAAGAAGCCAAAATACGGCAAAGTTATAGCAGGTGCAAATGAGCTGTCTTTAGGTATTTCTATCGTTGTTGCAATAGTTTTGGGTGTGCTTTTGGGACTTTGGCTCAAAAGTTTGACAGGATATGTATGGACGCTTTGGATTGGCGTATTTTTCGGTATAGGTGCGGCTGTAAAAAATGTACATATAGCGTACAAAAAACAGAAAAAGAGTTATGACGAACTCAAAAACGAACCGCGCTACAGATATCAGACCGACGATGAAGATGACGATGATAAATATTAAACTTGCAATAATTATTTTTTTGACACTTGATTTTTTAGCGGCAGTTTTTTCCTCAAGTATGGGGTTTGATTGGTTTGTTAATATGCAAGTTGGCTTTATAAGTTCATTTATCGTAATTATACTCTCGCTTTTTGGATATAAAAAAATGGTTGAAAACAAAATTGCTTTGACGGATGAAAATCTTATCGAACGCGATGTGATAGATAAAATTGAAGATCCATATGACCTTTATGACGATTATGACGACGAAAAGTTGTGTCAAAAAACTTCAAAACTCAAAGAGAATATTAAACATGTAAAAACTTCTGCACGCGGATATTTTTCCATTTATAGAATAGGTGGATATACTCTTTTTTTCATCTCTTTTTTAATGCTTATTAAAAGTGGATACTTCTTATTTTTACCGTTCATCATTGGAATTAGCATAATGCCTCTTGGAACACTGATTTATGGGATTTTTAGCTATAGTATAAAAAAGTTTGCCAAATCCTTTGAATTTTTGAAGAAATACAACTGATTGATATTACTTCAAGCCCACTTTACCTCTATCGTACGTGTGAATTTCACAAAAAGACGCGGATGAAAATCTGCCCAATTGTCAGTATTGATTTTGGTTTTTGATTAGTACTGAAATTCTGATAAAAAAGAGGTGTTTTTGATGCAACAAGATCTATAATTTTTACGGTATTATTTTAAATAAAGACTTTTCTCATAATGTTTATGTTAAGCGTGCTGCGATGCGTTCTTTATACTTGTAAAGTGTTTAACCATAATCTCAATTACTGGAAATGCAATCCCAAAGTGTATTTGATTTTGCAGGTATAAATACTTGCTGCTGTTATCGTATGACCTTTCGAGGATTGGCTGGTATAGCAATGCTCAGACCAATATTTTTTTGAAGCAATAAAAGACCGGATAAAACCAAGTTCATATTTTTATCTTAACGCTTTTTGGTATAATCTGCTTTTAAATTAACAGGCGGACAAGATGAAAAAGTTACTGGTAAGCGCATTGGAACCTTCGGCAAATTTACACTTAAAACCTATTCTTGAACATATAAAAAATTATGAACTTTCAGGTATTTTTGACCCTAAGTTTGGAAGGCCATTTTTAAATTCCGATGAATTTTCAGTGATGGGTTTTTCGGATGTTTTCTCTAAAATCATAAAAGCAAAAAAAGCCATTAAAAAGATGGCGTTATTAAGCCTTGAAACAGATCATGTTTTACTTATAGACTCGCCCGCATTTAATTTGCCATTGGCAAAAGAGATACGAAAAATCAACAAAAATGTTCCAATAACTTGGTATATTTTGCCGAAAGTTTGGGCTTGGAGAAAAGGGCGTGCGAAAAAAGTTGAAAAATACTGCACAAATCTGGCTTCGATATTTCCGTTTGAAGATAGATTTTTTACACGTTCGATATATGTTGGAAATCCACTTTTAGATGAGATAAAAAAGCAAAAAAAGAGTCTGGATAAAAGTGGTAAAATTGTATTTATGCCAGGCTCTCGCAAAAGTGAAATAAAAGCCCTTATAGATATATTTAAACAGACGGCAAAAATACTTAATAAAAAGAGCATCATAGTTATTCCAAAACATTTTAACGAAGATGAGATAAAGTCTTTGTACGGCAATTTGGATGGTTTTGCCATTTCGCGTGATACGTATGAGAGTTTGTATGAAGCGGAGTTTGCTTATATATGTTCGGGTACGGCAACGCTTGAAGCAGCGCTTATAGGAGTGCCTTTTGTTCTTTGCTATAAGGCAAAAAAATTTGATTTTTTTATAGCAAAAAAATTCGTAAAATTAAAGCATGTGGGACTTGCTAATATAATATTTGATTTTTATAATGAGCCTCCATTGCATACAGAGTTGTTGCAACAAGATGTCAGTGTGCAAAATTTGCTTGAAGAGTATGAGCAGATGGACGAAGAGAGTTTTTTCAAGCGCTCCCAAAAATTAAAAGAGATATTAAAACACGGCAGTTCAAAAATAGTAGCCAAATTAGTGTATAATTAAAACTTTTATTATATTTATGGAGATGAGTGTGAAAAAAGAACCTATGACGCTTTTTGGGTTTACCAAATTAGAAGCCGAACTTAATGATTTAAAAAAGGTGCAGCGTCCGCAAATCGTTATAGAGATAGATATAGCAAGAGGCCATGGCGATTTAAAAGAAAATGCCGAATATCACGCGGCACGCGAAAAACAAGCATTTATTGAAGCGAGAATAGCAGAGTTTACGGATATGATTTCACGTGCACAGATAATTGACCCAAGCACATACGAGCATACAAAAGTACTGTTTGGTTCAACAGTTAAGCTTGAGGATTTAGACAGTGGTGGAGTTACCGTATATACGATAGTAGGAGCTTTCGAAAGCAATCCCGACAAAGGACTTATTTCCATATCTTCGCCGCTTGCAAAACAGCTTATTGGGAAAAAAATTGGAGATGAGGTAGATGTAGTACTTCCAAACAATAAAGTTTCATATGGGGTGCTTGAAGTATATTTTAAACCTATAAAATTTTAGGAAAATCTATGAAAAAAATCAATGTTGCAATAGTTGGTGCAAGCGGTTACACAGGACTTGAATTGATAAAGCTTTTGCAAAATCATCCATACTTTAAATTAAGCTATGTAGGAACGAGCGAAGGTGGAGTAAAAACGATGGATTTGCATCCCAGTTTATTAAATGTGGTCGATATTGAAGTAAAAAAAAGCAATTCAAAAGAGATAGCAAAAGAGTGTGAACTTGCTTTTTTAGCTTTGCCTCACAAAACTGCCATGGAATTTGCAAAAGAGCTTTTAGATCTTGGTGTAAAAGTGGTTGATTTGTCTGCTGACTACAGACTTTCTTTGGAAAACTATGAGAAACATTATGGTACGCATTTAGATAAAGAGCATCTAAAAGAGGCTGTTTACGGATTGCCGGAAATCAATAAAGAGAAGATAAAAAAAGCATCTTTGGTAGCAAATCCGGGATGTTACCCAACTGCCTCAATTTTAGCATTATTGCCCTTTAAACCCTTTATTAAAGCAGGTACTCCCATTTTTATTGATGCAAAGAGCGGAGTTTCAGGACGCGGAAAAAAGATAAGTGAGAGTGAACACTTTGTGCATGTAAATGAAAATTTTATCTCATATAATGCCCTAAAACATAGACATGAGCCGGAAATTGCTGA
>JAIRKW010000182.1 GCA_031259875.1 Campylobacteraceae bacterium | reverse complement strand
AAACAGGTACTGCACAAATAGCGCAGGGCGGCATTTATCATAAGCGTTACAACAGTTCGTTTATAGGTTTTGCAAACGACAACGACGGAGCGAAATTTACTATCGGCGTATTGGTCATAGAACCAAGCCGCAGTTATTTTGGCTCTCAATCCGCCGCACCGATTTTTAAAGACATAGTAACAACCATGATTGAAGACGGCAAACTTCATCGCATCAGCTCAGAATAGAATTATAAAAGTAACATCGCAGAAATTAGCCCCCTCCTCCTACCCAAATCCCACCTTAAATAAAAAATAAAATTAAATGTTATAAACAATAAATTCTTATAGTATAATTGTGAAATTTTTTGATTTAAAAGATAAAAACAAAGTTATCATAAGTTGAAAAAACAGATGATTTTTCTATCATGAATGATAAAAACAGAATTTTGTTGCTTGACTTTTTGGAAATATTTTTTTATAATTACGGTTGAACGATTGTTCAACTATATATATTAAAAGGTTTCAAATGATACAGACAGACGATTTGAAAGATAGATGTGACTGCAATGTTATACATGAAGACATCGTAAATACAGTCAAAAGCAGAATGCCAAATGATGAGATACTGTTTGATTTGGCTGAGCTTTTCAAAGTTTTCGGAGACTCCACAAGGGTAAAAATCTTATACGCCTTATTTCAAAGTCAAATGTGCGTGTGCGACATAGCCGCGCTGCTCGGCATGACAAAATCCTCCATTTCTCATCAGCTTCGAGTTTTAAAACAGGCAAAACTTGTCAAATACAAAAAAGAGGGCAAAATAGTTTTTTATTCTTTGGACGACGAACACATCAAAAATATATTTGACCAAGCGTTTTGCCATATCAGAGAGGCTTAATAATGCCAAAACACATAGCCTGTTCATGCCATCATGACGAACATAAGAAAAAAGATTTTAAAAATATAAGGATAATAGTCGGCACATTGCTGTTTTTATTCTGCTTGCTGGTGGATATCGAAAACAATTTAAAACTTACTTTTTTTCTGATAAGCTATCTTTTGATAGGCGCAGACGTACTGCTGCGCGCATTTAGCAACATACAAAAGCTTAAAAATTTTTTTGATGAGAATTTTTTGATGAGTGCTGCCACCATCGGCGCTTTTGCCATAGGCGAATATCCCGAAGGTATCGCTGTAATGCTTTTTTATCAAGCCGGAGAGTGGCTGCAAAAACGTGCCGTCAATAATTCCGTCAAGTCGATTTCTGCTCTTTTAGACTTAAAACCGGACTTTGCAAATCTAAAACAAGGCGGCAAAACAGTAAAAGTCGCTCCAGAAAAGGTCAAAAAAGGAAGCATTATAATTGTAAGAGCAGGTGAAAAAGTACCGCTTGACGGTATTGTAGTGAGCGGGGAATCGTTTTTGGATATGTCGAATTTAAGCGGAGAATCATTGCCAAAAGAGGTAAAGAAAGGTTCGCAGATACTATCCGGCTCCATCAATAAAAGTGGTCTTTTGCAAATTGAAGTAACAAATGAATTTAAAGATTCAACTATATCAAAAATCGTAGAATTCACACAAAACGCAGCCAAAAAAAAGGCAAAAACCGAAAAATTTATCACAAAATTTGCCAAAATTTATACGCCTATAGTTGTCTCTTGCGCTATTTTGCTCGCAGCTCTGCCGCCTTTACTGCTAGGGGCGGAATTTGACGCATGGTTATATCGCGCTTTAATATTTCTTGTCATTTCTTGCCCGTGCGCTCTTGTGTTGTCTGTGCCGCTTAGTTTTTTTGCAGGTTTGGGCGGCGCTGGAAAACACGGCATACTTATCAAAGGAAGTAACTATCTTGAGTCCTTAAGTAATGCGCACACCATTGTTTTTGACAAAACAGGCACTCTTACAAAAGGGGAGTTTGCAGTTGCAAAGATAGAAGCTGCGAATAATTTCAACAAAGAGGATTTGCTGCGTTTTTGCGCATACAGCGAGAGTTTTTCGCGCCACCCTATAGCTCAATCCATACTCAAAGCATATGGCAAAGAGATAAATCATGAGCTGATTGAAAGCCACGAAGAGATTGTGGGCTTTGGTATAAAAGCTGTGATTGAAGGCAAAACAGTTTTGACAGGCAGTGAGAGACTTATGGAAAAATATAACGTCTCTTATGAAAAAATTTCCAGCGAAAATAACATTGTATATATAGCGATAGACGGAATTTATGCTGGATATATCATAAGTGCAGATGAAATAAAAAATGAGAGTTTTGGTATCGTGCACAATCTCAAAACGATTGGTATAGAACGCATAGCAATGCTAACCGGAGACAGTAAAAATATCGGCAAAAAAGTAGCTAAAGAGCTTGAGATAAACGAAGTCTTCACAGAACTTCTGCCGCTTCAAAAAGTAGAGAAGATAGAAGCTCTTTCAAGCAATCTGCCAAAAAATAAAAAACTTATCTTTGTTGGAGACGGTATCAACGACGCCCCGTCGCTTTCGCGCGCTGATGTCGGCATGGCATTTGCGTCTTATGGACAAGACTTAACTACGCAGGCTGCGGATGTAGTTTTGATGAGTTCAGACCCGCAAAAAGTTGTAACTGCCGTTAAATTAGCTAAAAAAACCACAAATATAGCATGGCAGAATATCATATTTGCCATAAGTATCAAAACCGTTTTAATGGCTCTTGGCATTGCAGGAGTGAGCGGGATGTGGGAAGCGGTATTTGCCGATGTGGGAGTAAGTATATTGGCACTCATTAACGCCGCACGCGCTTTTAAAACGAGTAATATTTTGCAAAAAATTTAACTTTTTTTGGGGTATAATTCTATTTTTTTAAAAGGATACGGTTTTGCAGGACATTCGCTCTAATATCATTTGTGATAAAAATATTTTATATTTTGATTACACCGCTTCGGGACAAGCTTATAAGCCTATAGAAGAGAAGATATTAACGATTTTGAAAACATATGCAAATACGCATTCTGAAGTATCATCAAATGCCGTAAAAACTACGGAATACTACGAAAATGCGCGAAAAAGCCTCCATAAAACTTTGGAAGCAGGGGATGAGTTTTATATAATCCCCTGCGGCAACGGTTCAACGGAAGCAATTAAGCGGTTTCAAGAGCTGATGGGGCTGTATATTCCGCCCGTTACAAAAAACAGATTCAATATCGCACCTTCTAATCTCCCGCTTGTGCTAGTCGGTCCGTATGAACACCACTCAAATGAGGTTAGTTTTCGCGAGGCTCTGTGCGAGCTTGTAAGAATTCCGCTGGATAAAAATGAAAATATTGATTTAGATGCATTAAAAGTTGTTCTAAAAGCAAATAAAGGCCGTGAAATATTTGCCTCTTTTAGTGTCGCGTCAAATGTCACGGGGATTTTAAGCGACTACAAAGAGATATATAAAATAGTTAAAAGCTACGGCGGTGTAGTAGCTCTTGATGGAGCAACAGCAAGCGCGCATATGAATATAGACTCCGATTTTTACGACGCGCTGTTTCTTTCGCCGCATAAATTATTAGGAGGCATAGGAAGTTCTGGACTTTTGATTATCAGAAAAGAGTTGTGCAAAAACTCTTTTATACCGACATTTGCAGGAGGGGGAACGGTAGAATATGTATCGCGCACTTCGCAATACTACAGCAGTGATTTTGAAACAAGAGAAAATGCGGGAACGCCCGGCATTTTGCAATTTATCAGAGCTTCTTTGGCATATGAACTTAGAAATCAGGTAGGGCTTGATATTATAGAACAAAAAGAGCGCGAACTTAGATACTATTTTGGCTCAAACGTTAAAAAAATAGCAAAAGTCAACCTTTATTGTAACCATATGCAAGAAAAACTTCCGATATTTTCTATGAATATAAACAACATCAACCCATATAATGCGGCAAAAATCTTAAGCGAAAAATACGGCATTCAAGTGCGTGCGGGCTGTAATTGCGCGGGTCCGTACGGACATGATTTGCTAGGGCTTAAAGATGATGATTTGAGCGAAAAACCCGGCTGGGTGAGAGCAACTTTGCATTTTACGCACACAAAAGATGAGATAGACAAACTCTTATCAGCTCTGCAGCATATGTAAGAATTATTCTAAATTC
>JAIRKW010000018.1 GCA_031259875.1 Campylobacteraceae bacterium | reverse complement strand
ATCACTTCGGTTATCTATTTTATACAAATAGCGCGCATTACATCCGTTATAAAGATTACTTTTTTTGAACTTGGCAAACTATATATGTTTTTACTGCCAAAAGTGTTGATTTTCACACTGCCGATTACATTTTTCATAGCGCTGGCGATAGTTTTGTTTAAACTCTCCCGCGAAAATGAGACGATAGTTCTGTTTTCACTCGGACTTCCGCCAAAAAAAATGGCCAAATTTTTTCTGATTATATCATCTTTGCTTTCGGCCTTTTTGATTCTCAATGCGCTAATTTTGATGCCGCTCTCAAAAGAGCTTCAAGCAAATTTTATAGATTATAAAAAAACAGAAGCACGCTTTAATATAGAAGCTACCGAATTCGGACAAAAATTTTCCGATTGGTTTGTGTTTGTAAATGACTCGGGTAAAGATTATTACAAAGATATAATCATGTATCAAAATGAAGAGGGTAAAGATAGAATCGTCTCTGCTTCGGAAGCTTTGATAAACAATCAGCAAGGAGAGATAAGCCTTGAGCTTAAAAGCGGAAAAGCCTACGACATCGCAAAAGACGAAATAAATCAGCTCGATTTTGAGACGATGCTTCTGCGCATGTTTGTCAGCGATAAAATAAGAGGTATTGATAATATAAAAACATATTGGCTTGATATGTTTGAAGATAAAAAGAAAGCGAAAGATTTTGTATTTTATATGCTCATAGCGCTTTTTCCGTTTACTACTACGCTTTTTGCGCTCTCATTTGGCATAGTTACATACAGATATGAACGAAGCGGTATCTATTTTAATATCTCTTTGGTGATACTCATCTACTTTGCTGCCGTGATGGTATTGCAGCAGTATCATCCCATAATGAGCGTTATTTTGGTATTTGGCGCGGCATTTTCGCTCTCTCTTATAATATTCAAGCAGAAAATTTTAAAGCGTTTTTAGTGAGAGTTTTTCTCTATCTAAGTTATGATGGAAGCAAATTTCAAGGTTTCCAGCAGCAGCCAAACAAAAACAGCGTCATGGATGGAGTTATTTTTGCACTAAAGAAGCTTGGTGTAACCTCAAAACCAATCGGCAGTTCACGCACCGACAAAGGCGTACACGCACTAAATCAAGTTGTTCACATCGATTTGCCGCCATTTTGGGAGAATTTGGAAAAACTGAAAAATACACTAAACCATCTCCTTTTCCCGTCCATATACGTAAGACAAATCTCACTCTCAAATCTGCATGCGAGATTTGACGCCAAAAAAAGATTTTATAGGTATCTTTGCTATACAGGCAGTTACAATCCGCTTTTAAATGATTATGCTCTTTTTTTGCCAAAATTTGATTTAAGCCTTATAAATGAAACTCTTTTGCTTTTTGCAGGCAGACATGATTTTGGATTTTTCAAAAAAACGGGCAGCCCGACGAAGAACGATATAAGGAGTTTATACAAAGCGGACGCTTACGCACATAAAAACTTTCTGATTTTTAGATTTATGGCTGATGGTTTTTTGCGCTCGCAAGTGAGGATGATGACAGGCGCTGTTTTGGCTGTGCAAAAAGGAGCTTTGAGCTTGGAGGATTTAAAAGCGCAGATAGATAAAAAAAGACGCATTTTTACCGGAGCCGCTCCGGCATGCGGACTTTATCTTAGCAGAGTGTATTATTAAATGTGATACTCCAAACTTTGGAGTATCACAAAACTTTCCGTCATTGCAAGTCGTTTATGGCGTGGCAATCCAGATATGTGAAGCGTTAAAAATATCAAATAACTTATATCTGAAATTGTAATTTATATTTTTGGATATTTAGATTTTTCTAAATTATTTCATTGATTTTTTTATTTTTATGGATTGCTACGCTGAGATAGTCAGAAAAGCAATTTTTTTTGATGTAAATTCCAGCTTGTATGGGAGTGATGGGGAAATTGTCATGAAACATTGCACGGCAATCCATTCGTCAGCTCGCAATGACGAAGCTGTGTTGCCTGTAAAAAAGAGGTTGGAGTTGAACTATATCCAACTCCAAACTGTTTTTAAAAAACTATCACAACTCCTGCCAATAAAGATAAGGCAAGTCGTTGTTTTTACCATCTTCCCATTTCCATGGACTTGTATCGTTATCTCCGAAACTCCAGCCAAGACCTCCGTCTGTTGTTGAATTGGAGTAAGTCTCCTTTGCCGTAAACTGTTCAATGCTTTTACTTATCCCATTACTGTTATCTTCCGCGCCGTTGTAAACTGCACCGTTTATCGTCATATTATCTAAAGCAAAATTATCGGATACTGTTCCTGAATCATAATTTCCGATTACACGATTGATATCACTAGCTCCAGTAAGGGAAGGGTTTATGGCAGCAATACCTATAACATCAGAACCGACATTGTATCCCACTATGCCGCTGACATTACTATTTCCATTGACAGCTCCTGTGGAGTAAGAGTTTATTATGACGCTGCTAAGAGAACTATGTCCCGCTATGCCTCCGACAGCATTACTTCCATTGACATTTCCTGTGGAGTAAGAGTTTATTATGACACCTCCACTAGCAACAAACTGTCCTGCTATACCGCCTACATAGGTTGTTCCACTGATATTTCCCGTGGAGTAAGAGTTTGAGATATTGCTGCCCGTAGAACCTCCCACTATGCCTCCGACCATATCACTTCCATTGACATTTCCCGTGGAGTAAGAGTTTATTATGACGCTGTCGTAAGTATTGAATCCTGCGATGCCTCCGACATTATTACTGGTGCTGCCAACATTTCCGGTAAAGTAACTGTTTTTGACTGTGCCAGCACGATTGTATCCTGTTATGCCGCCGATAATACCTCTTCCGCTGATATTTGCCGAAGAATTGCAGTTTGCGATAGTGGACACTCCTCTATTGTATCCTGTTATACCTCCGATATACTGGTATCCAGTAACAGTTCCGATAAAATAACTGTTCTCTATAGCGCTATTGTTGTTGTATCCTGTTATACCTCCAACATAATCGTATCCTTTCACCTCTTTGCCTTCTGCCGTCTCAACTCCCAAGTTTTTTATCTGGGCATTGTCGATATATCCGAAAAGTCCTTGATAATTAGTCGTTTTATTTATCCATAAATTGGTTATCTTATATCCGTTACCGTTAAGAATACCTGTAAAACGATAAGAAGCAGTATTGCTTCCTATAGCATTCCACCCTTCATCAGTGTCAAACCCTGCCTCTGTCTCATTTAAATCTATATCGTTTAAAAGGATATATTTACCCGATAGATTGTTTCTAATGTCGTCAAGTTGTGTTTGAGTTGTTATCTCAATAATATTTGCAACAGTGTAGAAGTTAATATCACTGTTTAAATTATGAGATGTTACAGGAGTATTGCTTGAAGCTAAATACCAATTTCCACTGCCGCATATACTTATATCGGAAGGATTTATAACTCCTCCTTCCAAATCTATCGTGTTTTCAATAGTCAGATTAGTGTCAAAGCAATTGATTGTATATTTTATGATATTAACTACAATCTCAGCAGTATCGCTTGTAACAGAAGCTATCTTATTGCCGTTTACATTGTTATTTGTATTTGTAACAACCACATAGTAATAAGCTGTTCCTTCATCTGAAGTTGAAGGCGTATAGGTTGAGCTTGTCTCATTCAGTATTAAAACTCCATTCTCGTTAGAGTTCACAGTATTGCTGTACCACTGATATGAGAGTGTTCCTCCATCGTTTACATTTGCGCTTACGCTGAGAAGATTGGCAGTATCGTCTTTAGCATATACTGAATCTATCGGTTGAGAGGTAATAACGGGAACTTGAGTATTTGTTGTGCTTGTATTGCCTCCGCATCCAATCAAAAAAAAACTAAAAAAGAAAGCAACTAAAAGAGAGAATGCTTTAATCTTAATAAAAGACAAAGTTTTAAAATTAGTCATTGCGGACAACATCGTAACTCCTTTTGTTTAAAATACATTCACGAATGAATTAATGGAAATTGTATCGGAAATTAACTGTATAAATTATAAATGTTATGCTAAACTTTATTGTTTTAAGATTGTTATTTTGTTTAAAATGATGATAAGTACATATATTTTATAATCTTTACAAAACACTAAAATTTTTACATTTAATAAATAAAAATATATAAACCCAAAATAATGGCAAAAAATTCTTTTGAAGTATTTAAAGAACAATGATAAAAACGATTAGCAAAGACAATAAAAATATTACTATCTGCAGTTATAATCTGTATTAATTTCATAAAATTACAAAAATACGCCATAATCTGTGTCTGATTTCAGATATCCTAATGTAAGCCGGCATAAAGTCTGCCGTTACTTAGATATGAGAGTTTATCTGCTCCTATTTGAATACCCCAGTATCCTACACTGTCTATTTTGGTATTATCATCAAACGAACCAAGCTTTCCTAAATATGTTCTTACCCATACATCACCGCTGTTTTTATCTTCAGTTCTAAGTTCTCCCATTCTTTGAAAAATGTTTTGAGTATTGATATAGTTTGAGAGATAATTTACATTCAAGAAGCTTATTGATGACACTGCAGCATTGTTAAGAACAGCTCCTTTGCCTGGAATTATACTGCCAGATGGAGTTACGTCTCCTATGTAAAAACTTTGAGTGTTATTGTCAAAGTTTACACTATAAGTATAAGCTCCTATATCTGCTTTTCCATCGAAGTTTGCCTGATAATCTCCGGAAGTATTTGTGTTTTGCACAATATATTATCAAAGAGATTCAAGCTTTCAAAATAGTGCTGATATAAATATGGTTTTGTCTTGAGCAGATAAATTACTATCTTGATTTTTAATATGAGGATTTATAATACTATCAAACGGCGGGAGTGTTTTGTACGTAAAGCTCGAGGGGTGTATTGACATTGAGCGCCTGCCTTTCTTTATTAATCTCTATCCGCTCTATTTTTTTCTTTTTTTATGCATTGTTAATTGCTACTGTTTTTACTGTCTGCCGTGTTTACAGTATCATTTTAGCTATTTAAACTAATACGCTAAATCAGATTTTTATTGTTGTAACTACTGTGTGATAACTAATGAAAATATTTGCAATGGCAAAAGTGCAGCGAGCAAATTGGGTATAAATAATTTACAGCAAGTGATAAATTTAGTTTATTTTATTGTAGTGTAAAAGTCAAAAAATAATTATTTATGTGCGACGACAACAAATCAATCACATCCAGTCAATGACTTTAGCAACTTCACTGACGGCAAAGCATTTGATACCTTCCACACTTTCAAGCGGGCGTGATGGGACTATGGCTTTTTTAAAATGCTGTGTTTTGGCTTCTTTGAGGCGGCTGTCAAGCTGAAAAACATCGCGTATATCGCCGATAAGGCTGACCTCTCCAATGAAAACCGTATCTTTACTTAAAGGACGGTTTCTAAAACTGCTTATTATCGCTGCTATTATCGCTACGTCTGCGGCTGTTTCAGTTATTTTTATACCGCCTGCGATATTTATAAATACATCGTACCTGTTTAACGGCAAGTCAAGTTTTCGCTCCAAAAGCGCTAAAAGCATAGTCAAGCGGTTTAATTCATAGCCTGTTGAAGCACGTTTTGGGTTTGGGTATGTACTCTCGCTAAGCAGTGCCTGCACTTCCAAAACTATAGGACGCGAACCTTCCATGACAACCGTTATGGCTGAACCTGCCTGCGAATCGTTTCTTGTAAAAAACTTTTTTGATATATCTTTTGCGCTTTCAAGTCCTGATTTTGTCATCTCGAAAATACCTACTTCACTGGTTGAACCGAAACGATTTTTAAAACCTCTTAATATCCTAAGCTCTCTATTTGAGTCTCCCTCAAAATAGAGCACGGTATCAACCATATGTTCAAGTATTCTAGGCCCTGCTATAGAGCCTTCTTTTGTTATATGCCCTATGATAAAGACCGCCACATTTTTATCTTTTGCATAACGCATAAGTTCGAACGTTATCTCTCTTACCTGCGATACACTTCCGGGTGCAGAGGATATCTTTTCACTGTAGAGCGTTTGAATAGAGTCTATTATAAGCACATCAAATTTTTTCAAAGAGAGTTCGTGCAAAATCGCGTCAAGATTTATCTCGCACAAAAGATAGAGATTTTCTTGTAAACTGTTTAGTCTTCCGGCGCGCAGTTTTATCTGGCCGGCAGACTCTTCACCGCTTACGTACAGTACGTTTTTGCCGATTTTAGCTAAATTTCCGCCTATTTTTAAAAGAAGTGTTGATTTGCCGACCCCCGGGCTTCCGCCTATAAGCGTAAGACTGCCCTCTACTATGCCGCCGCCTAAAACCAAGTCTAGTTCTTCGTTGTTTGAACTGAATCTCTCAACACTTTCGTCTTCTATTTGCGTGATGGATTTTGCGCCGCTTTGGGAGGATTTTGAGTTTGTTGAGCTCTTTGCCGTCAATTTTAAAGTATCTATCTGATCTTGCGTTAACTCTAAAAACTCGCCCCATGTGCCGCAGTTAGGACATTTGCCAAGCTCAACCGCACTTTGAAAACCGCATGCTTGACACTCGAAAAGCTGCTGTTTTTTCTTTGCCATAACTACTCTTTTATGCCAAAAATAGCATTCAAAATAGTGTCTATGTAGCTTTCCGCATCAAACGGTATGAGGTCATCCATCCCCTCCCCTACGCCTACATAAAGTATCGGAAGCTGCAGAGCCTTGGCAATACCAAAAAGAGAGCCGCCCTTTGCTGTGCCATCAAGCTTTGTAATGATAAGCGCGTCTATACCTATCATTTCGTTAAATGCCAGCGCTTGATTAATAGCTGAATTTCCCTGTGTGCCGTCAAGTATTAAAATCTTTCTGTGAGGCGCGCCGTTGTCGGCCTTATCGCAGATTTTTACTATTTTTTTGAGTTCATTGGCTAAATTTACCTGATTGTGCAAGCGTCCGGCTGTGTCTATGATAACGTTGTCAATATTTCTCGCTTTTGCGGAAATTATCGTATCGTAAGCTACAGCTGAAGGGTCATGTCCTTGTTTGGTATATACTATCGGAACATTTATCTTTTCGCTCCAGCATTTCAATTGCTCTATGGCTGCTGCTCTAAAAGTATCACCGGCTCCAAGTAAAACACTTTTGTTTTGTTTTTTGTATATATTTGCAAGTTTTGCGATAGTAGTTGTTTTGCCGGCTCCATTTACTCCTATAATGAGTTCTGTAAACGGCGTTGATGAAGGCATAACCGGCACTTTGTCATAAATAAAATATGACTTTAAAACTCTTTTAACATCCTCTTTGCCTACACTGTTTTGAGGCGGCAGATAGTAGATTATCTCTTCGACAAGTTCGTAAGTTACATCGGCTTCCAAAAGAGCCTCTTCTAAAAGCTCTTTGCTTACTTTCTCCTGTTTTGCAGGAACAATATCTTTTATCGCTTCAAGAGTTTTACTAAGACCTTTTTTTATGGAGGAAAACATTAAAAAATCCTCTTCAAGTCTGCTTCTATCATCTCTTCGGGTACTGCTCCCGTATAGTCTGTAACATATGCACCGTCTTTGTCATATATCACCATATACGGCACGCTTGTTATGTTGCCAAGAGCATTTGAGAGTTTGAAATTATTTTTATCAAATGTAACAGCAAAATTCACACCATTTTGGAATATAAAATTTTGCACATCATCTAAAGAGCTGTTGTCAAGGATGAGAGATATAACATTAAGATTATTTTGATATCTATTTTGAAGATTGTTTAGATTTGGAATTTGTGCATTACATGGCATACACGAAGTTGTAAAAAAAGCCAAAAGCAAAGTTTTATTATCATACGAAAATCCGTTTAGTGTTTTTTTTAGAGTGACGATTTTATTGTCTGTTGTTTTTAGAGCTATATTTTGATTTTTTACAAGTGATTTGTCGACATTATCACTGCAGCCTAAAAAAAAAGTTATACTAAAAAGCAGCAGTAAAAAAGCAAAAAATTTTATCACGAAGCTATCCTTATTATTGTAAAATACTTTTTAAAAAGAGGATTATAAACAAATGTCGCTTAAAAGCACAAATAGTAATTTATCGAAGGAGAAATTCCGTGAAATTTCTCTTGAAAAATTAAAACGCGCCGCCGATAAAAAGCGTCTCAAAAATTCACATACAGTTATAAAATCTCTTGAAAAAATATTAAAATCATTAAAATTTAAAACAATAGCGTTATATATGCCGCTTAAAATTGAAATCGATATGCGGAAAATTTTTTCAAAACTTAGACGAAACAAAACAATATATGTTCCATTTATGGAATGTGTCAGTTTTAAATTGGTAAAATACAGACTGCCTGTTTGGAAAAAAAAGTTTAATATTTTTGAACCTGCCAATTCTTGCGGGTTTAGGCATAAAGTTGATATTATAGTAGTTCCTGTCATCGGGGTTGACGGGGATTTGAGAAGAGTAGGTTTTGGAAAAGGGATGTATGATAAGTTTTTTGCTGCTTTAAAACCGCAGCCCCTTACCATTTTTGTTCAACTTGTAAAATGTTATACTGAAGTTAAGCTTTGCGAAGCTTACGACGTACAGGCCGATATTTATATAACCCCGACAGACATTATGACAAGAAGAGGAAAAAATGGTTTTAGAAATAGGAATAGGAACATTTGTTGCCGCTGCAACAGGAGTGGCAGGATTTATAATAGCAAAAAAACTTGACGCAGCAAATCATGAGATATATATTGCGCAAGCCAAAGCAAGAGCCAAAGCAATAGAGCATGAGGCGGAATTAACACTTAAAAATGTTAATATCAAAGTGGCAGAAGCTGAGCTTAATGCAAAAAGACGTTTTGAAGATGATGCTTTAAAACTCAAAAAAGAGTACACATTAAAATCAACCGATATAGAAAAAAGAGAGATAAATCTTCGCGAAGATACTAAAAAGCTGATAAAAGAACGTGAGGAAATACAAAATTTCAAACGTGACGTTGATGAGATGAGCTCAGAAGCGATAAAATTAAAGCAAGATTATCAAACCAAACTTCAAGAAGCGATTCGCGTTTTGGAGCACTCCGCCGGACTTACCGAGCATGAAGCAAAAGAGATAATTCTAAAAAAAATAGAAGAACAATCACGCGCCGAGATAGCGCATGTGGTTAGAAAATATGAAGAAGAGGCGAAACAGGAGGCAAAACGCAGAGCAAATTATATATTGGCGCAGGCTACCACAAGATTTGCGGGAGATTTTGCTGCTGAGAGACTTATAAATGTTGTAAATATTAAAGATGACGATTTAAAAGGACGCATTATCGGAAAAGAGGGAAGAAACATCAAAACTCTTGAGATGCTTTTGGGCGTGGATATTATCATAGATGATACGCCAAATGTGATAATTTTAAGCAGTTTCAATCTCTACCGCCGTGCAGTTGCCACAAAAGTCATCCAACTTTTAATAGAAGACGGTAGAATTCAGCCAGCACGTATTGAAGACATCCATGAAAAAGTCAAAGAGGAGTTTGAGCAAAATCTAAGAGAAGAAGGCGAAAACATCGTTATGGATTTGGGACTTACAAAAATTCATCCCGAAATCATAAAACTCATAGGTAAACTAAAATTTCGTGCAAGTTACGGACAAAATGCCCTTGGACACTCTCTTGAAGTTGCAAATCTTGCAGGCATTATCGCTGCAGAGCTTGGAGGCAATGAACAACTTGCCAAAAGAGCAGGACTTTTACACGACATAGGCAAAGCTTTAACACAAGAGTTTGCAGGAAGCCATGTAGATTTGGGAGGCGATATTTGTAAGCGTTACAAAGAACATCCTGTTGTTATAAATGCGATTTATGCTCACCATGGACACGAAGAGGCCACATCTATAGAAGCTGCAGCCGTATGTGCTGCTGATACGCTCTCCGCTGCGCGTCCAGGAGCCAGACGTGAAGTGCTTGAGAGTTTCCTAAAACGTGTTCAGGATATCGAAGAGATAGCAAAATCTAAAGAGGGTATCAAACAAGCATACGCAATAAATGCGGGACGCGAAATAAGAGTTATTGCCAATGCCAAACTTATTAATGACGATGAAGCTGTACTTTTAGCAAAAGAGATAAGCAAAGAGATAGAGGCTAAAGTTCAATATCCGGGCGAAATAAAAGTCAATGTAATAAGAGAAATCAGAGCGATAGATTACGCAAAATAAAAATAAAAAATAAGGCAAAAATTTTGGAAGAGATTATAAATAACTTGAGCATTTACGGCTATTTAATACTTTTTTTTTACTCCCTTTCAGGCGGTATAGTAGCGCTTGTAGCTGCCGGTATATTGTCTTCGCAGGGAAGCATGAATATATGGATTTGCATTGCTACGGCTATGGCCGCAAATATCACTGGTGACGCTATTTTGGTATGGCTTAGCAGATACAATAAAAGTGCTGTTATGCCTTATATTAAAAAACACCGCAGAAAACTCGCCTTAAGTCACTTGCTCATTAAAAGGCAGGGGGCGAAAATTATCATTATGCAAAAATTTATTTACGGCCTTAAAACTTTAGTGCCTCTGGCTATCGGTTTTACAAAATACCCATTACTCAAATTTAACTCTATCAGCGTGATTGGCGCTTGTTTGTGGGCATTTGTGATGGGATTTGGCAGTTACTATGCCGGTACATATTTTACTAAATTTTTCGCTGTATTCAGCGATAAGCCTTATATGGCGCCGGTTATTTTATTAATATTTGCAGGTTTAGTTTGGACATACTTTACTCTTGCTACAAAAAAAGATAAGACGCCGCGTTAATAGCGGCGTAAATTCTTAATTCTCAGTTATCTCTATCGTTTTTATTATATCTCCAGCCTTTATATTGTCCAGCACTTTTAATGAATTCTCATCAACAATATCGCCAAACACTGTATGAACACCATCCAAATGCGGCTGTTTTGAGTGGCAAATGAAAAATTGACTGCCTCCGGTATCACGTCCCGCGTGAGCCATAGATAGAGTACCTCTTTGGTGTTTGTGGGTATTTTTATCGCACTCACATTTTATCCTCCAGCCAGGACCTCCCGTGCCGGCACCATTAGGGCAGCCGCCTTGTATAACAAAATTTGGTATAACTCTGTGAAATTTAAGTCCATTATAAAATCCACTCTTTGCCAAATACGCGAAGTTCGCTACTGTAACAGGAGTCTCTTCAGGATAGAGTTTTAGTCTCATATCACCCTTGTCTGTTTTAATCACAGCGTAAGCAAATTTTGCTAACTCTTCGGGTGTAAAATCATAAGTTTTAAATACCATAAGCGTCCTTTTTAAAAAAATTTTTGTATTATATCGAAAGAGTATTTTTTTAAAAAGGATTTCGTTGAAAAGAGCGGTAATTTTACTAAATATGGGCGGTGCAAGAAATAAAGATGAACTTGCAGAATTTTTAAAAAATATGTTTTTAGATAAAAGAATTATCAACTCTCCAGCACGCTTTTTTATATCGTTTTTTATTAGTCATTTAAGAACTCCCAAAGTCTGGAAAGATTATGAAAAAATCGGAGGAAGCAAAATCTACGAACATACGCAAAAACTCATTGACAAATTAAATGCACTCTCAAGCGGCAGTTACGACGCATTTTTCGCCATGCGTTACACAAAACCGAATATCGCACAGGTCTTAAAAGATAAAAATTATGATGAAGTACTGCTTTTCCCGCTCTATCCACACTTTTCATCAACAACCACACTGTCATCATTTGACGATGCAGATCTATTTTTCAAAGATAAAAACAGTAAAATTAAAAAAATAAGTTATTTTTTTGAAAATGAGCAATTTAACAAAACTATCATAACTTCTATTAAAAACTGTTATCGTAAGGGAGCACATCTTATATTTTCAGCACACTCTCTGCCGCTTAGCATAGCTAAATACGACCTATATCCGACACATATAAAGCAGCATGTTGAGATTTTAAGTCAAATGCTCTTCCATGAAGGATTAACATTTAAAAAGATACATTTAGCTTATCAGTCAAAACTTGGACCGGTAAAGTGGTTAGAGCCCAATATCGGCAATGTTTTGCGCTCATTATCAGGCGAAACTGTTATAGTTTACCCACTATCTTTTACGATTGAAAACTCAGAAACTGCTTTTGAACTTGAGCTGTATTATGCAAATATAGCAAAAAACTACGGTTTGACATCATATGAGGTATGCAAAGTACAAAACAGCAGTGACGCTTTTGCAAAATTCATAGATAAAAAAACGAAAGAGAGTTTTTAGCCGATTTTTGTTTTTATGCTATATTTGTAAAAACCGCCTGAACATCGTCGTCATCTTCCAAACGATCTATAAGTTTTTCAATATCTATAAGCTGTTCCTCGCTAAACTCTAAAGGCGTATTTGGTATGCGCTCTAAAGCCGCTTTTTTGGGCTCGATGCCAAGATTCTCCAAAACTGTTGAGAGCGAACCAAAATCGGCATAATCGCCATACACGCAAAATATATCTTCAAGCTCTTCAAGCTCTTCAAGTCCGCCGTCGATTAAGGCAAGTTCCAATTCGTCTTTGTTTAAATTTGCAGGCTTATCAAACTCAAATACCGCTTTGTGCGAAAACATAAATTCCAAAGAGCCGTTTTGTAATATCTGTCCGCCGCATTTGCCAAAGTGTGTTTTGATGTTGGCTACAGTTCTTGTTGGATTATCCGTCGCACACTCCACCCATATAAGTGCACCGTGAGGCGCTTTGCCTTCATAATGTACCTCTTTTATATCCTGCGCATCTTTGCCGCCGGCACGCTTAATCGCCGCTTCTATATTGTCTTTTGGCATATTTTGTGCTTTGGCAGTCAAAATAGCCGTACGAAGTTTTGAATTCATTTCCGGATCAAGCCCGCCCTGCTTTGCTGCCATCGTTATAGATTTTGCAAGTTTCGGAAATACTTTGGACATTTTATCCCAGCGTTTCTCTTTTGCCGCCTTGCGATATTCAAATGCTCTTCCCATAAATCTATCCTAATTAAAAACTGAGCGTAATAATATCTTACAAAAGATAAAAAATATTTTAGCGCGACTGATAATAAAATGTTTTTATTTTTTCCACAACATCATTATGCAAAGAAATGTCAAGCTTTAAAATTGAAAGAGGCAAACCGAAATTTTCCATTTTGACCGCATCTTTTGTTGTAGTTAAAATACTTTTCGCACCGCTTTGCTTCAAAAGCTCTTTTAACTCATTTTCCTGAAACATATAATGGTCAGGAAATGTCCGTTTAGCTGTAACTTGCGCAGGCAAAAATTTATCAAGTCTTGATGGGTTTGCTATAGCAGTAATGAGTATCATATTATCAGCAGCGTTCTCGATATTTGTTATCCTTGTAAATTGCGCCCCCTCCTCTGCAATCAAATCAGCATTTTTGTAATTAGAAACACTCTCTCTATATGCGCCTGAAGGAATACAAAAGGTATTAGCGGGAGCTGGATTGGGAAGGATGAGAATATCAAATTTTTTGATATTTGCCTTGCCAAAACCATCGTCCAATATGACTATCTGTGCGCCAAGCTCCTTTGCTTTTTGTATGCCCAAAACTCTATCTTCACTCACTATAACAAGTGCATTTTTAAGTTCTTTGGCATACAGCATAGCTTCATCGCCGCTTGTTTTTACATCGCACAAAATTTCTCCAAAACAGCTTACCACAATCAATCCTTTGGAGAGCCGTCCATAACCTCTTAAAATAATAGCGGGTTTTTCAAATTCTTTGGCTATAGCGATACAAAACGGGGTTTTGCCGCTGCCGCCGACAGTTAGATTACCTACGCTGACAATCGGTATATGATAATCTACGGGGCTTTTAAAAACACGCCTGATTTGCCCGCATATACACCAAATCACAGACAAAGGTAAAAGCAAAAAGGAGATGAAGCACTGAAAAACAGACGGACGGTAGAGATACTCTTCCGTCCACTCGATAAGTTTGTGTTTAAACACGATTCTGCGCTATCCTTTGTACGGTTTCGCAAACATAATCAACATCGTCATCACTCATTGCCGCATAAATCGGCAAAGAAAGTATTTGCTGATAATTTGCCAAAGCAACAGGAAAGTCATTGACTTTTAGCCCGTATTTGTTTTTATAGTAAGACAAAAGGTGCAGCGGTATATAATGAAGGCCTGTAAAAATACCTGCCTCTTTCAAATCTTTAGCAAATCTGTCTCGATTTTTATCCACTTTTATAATGTATTGGCTGTATATATGGTCTCTTTTGACAACAGGCGTTTTGATATTAGGGCAATTCTCAAAAGCTTTATTATAGATAGAAGCTATCTTTTTATGCCGTGCTATACTTTTGTTTATTTTGGTAAGTTTTGCCAAAATATAAGCAGCGCTGATTTCATTAATGTCGTATTTAACACCAATATCAACTACATCATATATATAGCCTAAATTGCCGAATTTATCCCAGCCGCTGCTTACCACGGCGTGATTGATAAGCAATTTTGCTCTTTCATACAGCTCATTGTCAGCCATCGTCATCATTCCACCACCGGCTGTGCTGTACTTTAGACGCGGAGAAAATCTAAAACAAGATACGGCAGAGTCTAAAGTACCTATCTTTTTCCCATTATATGTAGCACCAAAAGCATTTGTGGCATCGTCTACAACTTTTACATTATGACGTTTGGCTAATTCATAAATTGCATCCATATCGGACGGTTGTCCCGCTACATGAGATACAAATATGCCTTTTAACTTTTTATGAGCCTCTTTGATAAGCGTCTGCTCAAGTTTTTTGATGTCAATATTAAAATCATTGGCATCTATATCTACAAAAATCGGTTCGGCATCAAAATGCCTTACAACTTCTGCCACAGGCGGAGCCGAATTTACCGAACATATAAATTTATCGCCTCGTTTTAGATTCATAGCGCACATAGCTAAATGCATTGCTGCTGTTCCGTTATAAGTAGCAATAGCGTGTTTTGCTCCTATGAATTTTGCTGCATTTGCTTCAAACTGGTCAATTTTAGAGGGTTTATCGCCATCCAAAACTTCACTTATATATGTAAGCTCTAATTCATCGACCATCGGTTTGTAAAATGGTATCTCTCTCATAAACACCCTCCATATGATATTCACTCTTACCTTATAATAAAGGTTTAAATTATACTAAAACAGGAATTAAGCAATTCTTTTAAAAAATGAAAATGGCAGTTAGTACAAATATTTTTATTTAAAAAATTTCGCTATGATTTCTTCTTTTTTAAAGGGTGCAAAATGCTAAAAATAGTATCAAAACCGATGGGTTTTTTAGAGACAAACTGCTATATCATATATCTGCCAAAAGGCGAAATTATCGTTGATCCAGGCATGGAGGCTGATGAATGGGTAATACAAAATATACAAAATCCTTTAGCGATTTTGAACACTCATGGACATTTCGACCATGTTTGGTCTAACTATGCACTGCAAACCAAACTAAAAACTTTTTTGTATACCCCAAAACTTGATGTTTTTATGTTACAAAATGACCCATTTGGTTATGGAATGCCTTCGTCTAAACCGGATTTTGAAGTTGACGGTGACGAAAAGTTTGAAATCGGCGGAATTGAAGTAGATTTTATTCACTTTCCCGGACATACACCCGGATGCAGTGCAATAAAAATAGAAGACGCTCTTTTCAGCGGAGATTTTATCTTTAAAA
This sequence comes from Campylobacteraceae bacterium, assembly GCA_031259875.1. Classification (GTDB taxonomy): domain Bacteria; phylum Campylobacterota; class Campylobacteria; order Campylobacterales; family Campylobacteraceae; genus JAIRKW01. The sequence goes on along the minus strand of JAIRKW010000018.1, from coordinate 2,401 downwards.
ACTCAATCGGAAGGACAGATTTTCCATACAGTTCACCGGAAGATATGAAAAAAAGTATTATGAAATTTTTAAAAATAGAAGAGGATTTAAAAGTTTATCCAGGACATGGCGCGAATACGAGCGTAAAAGCTGAGCAAAAAAATTTGCCTTCATGGTTAGAGTATATATAGCCTTATAATGAGACTTTTACGTAGGCTCTTTTGGGAGCAGGATAACCTTCTATAGTCTTTGAATTATTATTTGGGTCTAGAAAATTTTCCAGACTCTCTCCCAATATCCACTCCGTTTTGCGCTGTTCGTCACTTGTAGTAGGCTTTATGCATAATAGTTCAAAGTTTTTAAAACCAACTCTGTCACACCAATTTTTAAGTGTATTGACAGTTGGAATGAAATATATATTTGATATTTTAGAGTATCTGTTTTTAGGACAAAGCGCGATATCTTCATCACCATCTATCACAAAAGTATCTAAAAAAAGTTCGCCGTCTCTTTCAAGGGCAGATTTAAGCGATTTTAAGCACCCTATCGGGTCGCTTCTGTGATACAAAACGCCAAGACAAAAAATAGTATCAAATTTTTCGCCGTACTCTTTCAAATCCTCAACTCCCAAAAGCTCATAAACAATCTTCGTTTGCGCAAAATGGTTGATAAAATCAAACTGACACCAAAAAAGCGGCGTAGGGTCAAATCCTACAAGTTTTTTAGGTTCCTCCTGCAGCATTTTAAAAAGATAATATCCGTTATTGCAGCCAATATCGGCAACTTTTTTATCTTTTAGATTAAAATGCGGACGCAGAATATTATATTTTATAAAACTCTGCCATTCCGAATCTATAAAAAGTTCCCCTATTTGAAAAGGCCCCTTTCTCCACGAGCGCAAAGCAAGAGCGCAATCTTTTATGACAGAGGCATTTTGAGGCGATACATCTGATAAAGAGAGTGTAAATACATCGTCAAAAGTGATATCGGCGCTGATTTTAGGCAAAGAGTCTATCATAGTCCTTAATGGCTTTATATCTTTCCATTGTGCCGCTGACTCTTTTTGAGTTTTTGATTTTTCACTCATTATGCCCTCTTTTTAAGTTTGCTTTTAAAGAAGAAATAATAGCATAAACGACTAATATTTATAAAGGGTAAAAATGGATACGATAGAGATATTTAAAAGTTTTTCTTTTACGCCAAGATGTAGTTTTGATGCTTTAAAAATGATGGATTTTATAGTCAAGTTTGCCCTGTCTGTCGGCTATGAGGCAAAAATAGATAAAGCCAACAATATAATATGCCGCAAAAAAGAACCGTTATTGTGTTTACAGTCGCATTATGACATGGTATGTTTAGCCGATGCTCCGAATGTTGAGATATACGAAAAAGACGGCTGGTTAATGGCAAAAAACTCAACGCTTGGCGCCGATAACGGTATAGGCGTAGCTTTAATGCTTTATATGATGAGTAAATTTGATGATATAGAGTGCCTTTTTACATCCGATGAAGAAGTGGGGCTTATCGGCGCTAATAATTTGGAGCACAAAATAACATCGCCTTATCTTTTAAATCTTGACAGTGAAGAGGAAGGAGCGATATTTATAGGATGTGCCGGCGGTGTTGATATCACAGGCGAAATTAATACGTCAAAAAAACCGCCCAAAAATGACTTTACGGCGTATGAGATAAATATTAAAGATTTACAAGGCGGGCACTCAGGAGTAGATATAGACAAAAATATTCCAAATGCTATTAAAGTTTTAGCCGACGAATTAACTAAAAGCGAGTGTGAATTGATATCTATAGACGGCGGCGAGCGGATAAATTCTATCCCAAAATCCGCATTTGCTAAAGTTTACGCACCAAGTGGCTTTAGTGTAAAAAATAACGATTTTAGTATACAAAAAATAGAACAAAAGAGCGATATTTTGGCGTATTCTGACAATATCTTGCAAATGCTGAAAAACTTCACTCAAGGCGTACGCTCATTTGATGAAAAACTTAAAATTCCAAGTAAAAGTATCAATCTATCAACCATTAAAACAACTGCAGATAAGGTAAAGGTTGAATTTTTCGCGCGTGCAATGGATGAAAAATCTTTGGAAAACCTAAGAGACGAAACAGAAGAGTTTTTAAAAAGTTTTGGTTTTAATGTTAAAGCAGAGGGGTTTTCAGCTCCATGGAGACCAAATATCACACCATTTGCACGAAAACTTCAGTCAATAGCAGGGAGATTTTTCAAAAATGTGAAGTTTAAAGCAATTCACGCCGGACTTGAGTGCGGCATCTTTGAAAACAAGCAAAACTCTTTGCAAGTGGCTTCTATAGGCGTCAATATCAATTTTCCTCACTCCTTGCGTGAAAAATGTGAAATAGCTTCAATCAAAAAATTGGAAATAGTACTGGAAGAGTTGATAAT
>JAIRKW010000142.1 GCA_031259875.1 Campylobacteraceae bacterium | reverse complement strand
TCCCAAAGCTTCAACTCTTTACCATAATCAATCTTCGGCAGCTCGCCTTTAACGGCATTTGCAAAAAGTTTCACATACAAACTTCCGCCAAACTCATCATAGGTATCGCCCGCTATGTATACAGCGCTGCCTTCCTTTTGAAATGACGACGGCAGTACTTTATTGGCATCATCGTTTAATCCAACCATCGCAATAGACGGCGTCGGAAATACGCCAACACCTTCAGTTTCATTATATAAAGAGACATTCCCGCTCACAACTGGAGTATTAAGCGCCAAGCACGCCTCTTTTATACCCTCGCAACCCTCGGCAAACTGCCACATAACTTCGGGATTTTCCGGATTGCCATAATTTAGACAATCAGTAATCGCCAATGGTCTTGCTCCGCTCACAGCAACATTTCTCCCGCTCTCCATTACAGCTGCAGCTGCACCGCCTTTGGGGTCTATATAATTATATCTTGGATTGCAATCGCTGCTCATAGCAATAGCTTTTCCATTCTCCTTCACGCGAATCACGCTCGCATCAAGAGAACCGGGCGCTTTAATGGTATTTGTCTGGACCATGGAGTCGTACTGCTCGTATATCCAAGATTTGTCAGATATCTCTGGATGAGCCAAAAATTTTTCCAAAACCTCTTGTGTATCAGGCGCTTTAAAAGGAGGTATAATTTTTATATTTTTCAAATATTCGGGTTTTTTAGTGGGACGATTTAAAATCGGAGCGTTTTCGCTGACAGGAGCCACAGGAATATTCGCCACAAGTTCGCCGTCAAAATAGAGTTCCATAACGCCCGTATCGGTAACTTCGCCAATCACTTCAGCATCCAAATCCCATTTTTTAAATATCTCAAGCACTTTCTCCTCGCAACCCTTCTTAGCACAAATCAGCATTCTCTCTTGAGATTCGCTAAGCATAAATTCATAAGGAGTCATGCCCTCTTCGCGTGCCGGAACACGTGACAAATCCATCTTCATACCGCTTCCGCTGCGTCCTGCCATCTCAAAAGAGCTTGAAGTAAGTCCCGCTGCGCCCATATCTTGAATGCCTACGATATAATCATATTTGAAAAGCTCCAAGCAGGCTTCAAGCAGAAGTTTTTCAGCAAATGGGTCGCCCACTTGCACAGTAGGTCTTAAAGATTTATTCTCTTCAGTAAAACTATCGCTTGCCATCACGGCACCGCCAAGCCCGTCACGTCCTGTTTTACTGCCAACATAAATCACGGGATTTCCTATACCTTCAGCCCGCCCGTAAAATATCTCGTCTGTTTTGCAAAGTCCAAGTGTAAAAGCATTGACCAAAATATTGCCGTTATAACACTCGTCAAAAAATGTCTCTCCGCCTATCGTGGGAACACCCATGCAATTGCCGTAATGCCCTATTCCTTCAACTACTCCTCTGACTAAATATCTTTGCCGCTTAGCCGTTTTGTCATCACCTTCGATTTTTCCAAAACGCAAAGAGTTTAGATTTGCCACAGGGCGTGCACCCATCGTAAAAACATCTCTTAATATGCCCCCAACTCCAGTAGCTGCTCCTTGAAACGGTTCTATGAAACTTGGATGATTATGGCTCTCCATCTTAAAAACAGCAGCAATGCCGTCTCCTATATCTATAACTCCCGCATTTTCTCCTGGTCCTTGAATAACCCAAGCAGCTTTTGTCGGAAAGCCGTTTAGGTATTTTTTGCTGGATTTATACGAACAATGTTCGCTCCACATCGCAGAAAATATACCTATTTCTACAATATTGGGCTCTCTTTGCAAAATAGCTTTTATCTTTATATAATCATCGTCTGTCAGTTTGTGAGCTTTTAAAATTTCAGCAGTTGTTTTCATCGCATAGCCTTGAAAGTTTTTATGGATTTTACAAAAAAAGGGCTTATTGGCGTGTTAAAAAAGCAGAATTTCACTTAAGGTGTTTTCTGCTATTATGTTAATTTTTTACAAATGAAGGATTTACATGAAAATATTAACGCTTTTATGTCTTGTGATTTGCGTTTGCTTTGCACAATTAACACTTGATTTTGATAAAAACAAAGAGCTTTGCGATAAAAAAAATGACGCCAAAGCATGCACTATAACAGGCTCTTTGTATGCTATAAAAGATAAGCCTGATTATGATAAAGCTATAGAATATACCGCAAAAGGATGCAACGGCAAAGATATAAGCGGTTGCTTGTCTGCCGGCAGCGCATATCTTATGGGTGCAGGTGTGAAAAAAGATGAAGTCAAAGCAATGCAATTTTACAAAAAAGGGTGCGATTTGGGTGATAAATTGAGCTGCGACATATACAAAAGCAATGGAAAAGCATTGTATGACATGATGGATGAATTTGGAGATGATGAGTAAATGTGCCTATAAAAAATAGGCAGTGAAATATCAATGTAAAACAAATAACGTGGCTGAATCATCATATTTATTTTAGTTTTTATGAGAGATAAAATGGCTTTGAATGAGACATCAGCCCGCATTCAAATTGTGTTAATTCTTTGCGATGGATTCCAGCTGCGTGGGCATAATGGAATGATGACTGATTATTCAATACCTTATATATTCAAAAAACCTATAAAATATATAAGCTTATTGAATTTTACATTAGCCCAATGATGTTGAGATTGCAGAAAAAAGTTTATAAGCACACAAAGCTTATTGCCTACATGACATAATATTGGAATAAACTTTGATTCTTGCATTCTTCGCAACACACTTGCAGTACATGCTCGCGCAATAATGGTGCAGGGAAGAGTATTGGAATTATGTATAAATTTGAATAATCTCACTGTTTTAAATGATGAAATGACAGAAGGAGATATGCTTCCGCACTGTCTGTGACAGCTTGTAATGATAGAGAGTTTTAGACTTGCAAGACAGAAGCAGGACTTTGCCGCACTTTTTGCTTAAGTAAACTAAGTTAGTTTTTAATGTATAAACTTACTATTCCATCCTTTTTCCTCATCATTGCAGGTAGTTACAGACAATGCAATCCACTCATCATATGGAGCAATAACCTTCTTCTAGTCATATAAAATCCTTTCTTTTATTATTTGCAGCAATCCTGCTTTCCCCTTCCGTCACTGCAAAGAGTGTGAAGCACGACGCGGCAATCCAGAAAAATAAAAAGAAATAATCCAAATCAAACAAAACAAATAAAATCCCCTGCAAACTTTTATCTGAATTTGTTGTTTATAACTCTTATTGCATTTTATGGATTGCCGCGTAAGTCGCTATGCTCCTTCCTCGCAATGACAGAAAAAGAGAGTGGATTGCTTCTCTTCGCTCACAATAACGACAGAAAGAGTGATGGATTGCTGCACTGTCAGCTCGTAATAATAAAATAAGTATTTTGTCTAAATAATAGTTACATCACGAAAAAGGTATTTTGTCTAAATGCAGAAAAATGATATTTAAAGCATTACCTCTGGTTAGCAGCGTTTAATTTTCTCTGTATAATACTGAGCGAATCCTTGATAGATTGCTTTGCTCGCAATGACGGAAAAGTACAGTTTCAAGCCTTATTGACAAGTTTCTCCGTTGTGAATTGCATACAGTTTTGCTTACGTAAATTTGCCTATGTTCTCGTATTGTATACGTTTTACTTATACAGTGAAATATTCAGAATCATCGGGCGTTCCAACACGTTCCCGCATTATATATATGCCTACCTCACACTCATACCCTCATCCAAATAACGGATAATAGGGTAGATAAAGAACTCTATTATGCGTCTTTTACCGACTTTTATCTCAACGGTAACGCTCATGCCAGGCTCTAAACTTCTCTCTTTACCGTCTACTTCAAGGGAGAGTTTTTTAGGATTTAGTTTTATCTCGTATACAGGACCCAACTTCTCATCTTCAACAGCATCATTTGAGATAAAGAAAACTTCAGCATCTATAAGACCATATTTTTGAAATGTAAAAGTATCTATTTTAACGGAAGCATTCATGTTGTTTGTTATAAAGCCTATATCTTGATTTAAAACTGTAGCTTTTATAATCAAAGGAGCATCTTCCGGAACTATTGTCAATAGTTTCTCAGCAGGAGTTACCACTCCGCCTTCTGTATGAACAAGCAGTTTTCCAATGTAACCATTAAGTGGAGCTTTGATCTGCTGCTGTCTGTTTTGAAAGCCAATGGCATTTATTTGAGACTCCAGCTCTCTTGACTCTTTTTGCTTTTCCACAAGCATGCTAAACCACTCTGACATCATTTTTTGAATATAGACTCTCTGTTCTTTTTCTATCTCATCTAATCTATGGTTGATTTCGGAGATTTTTTGTTCTGATTGAAAAAGTTGTTCGGAGAGATTTATGATGTTTTTCTGCGTCTCTTCATACTCTCTTTTTGCGATAATATCCAAAACTTTTTCCATTCTATCTGCCGTATTCTGCTCTTTTTCAAGCATTGATTTTAAACGTGTATTCTCCGATTTTGCGCTCGAGAGCTGTGATGCAGTTTGATTTTTACGTAAATCAAACTGCATTTTACTCTCTTGCAATAACCCTTTTTGATGAAAGTATAAACTTGTCTGCTCTTTTATCACGCTGCTCGGCGCATTAGTATTAGGCACAAACGTTCTGTCTTCCGTTAAGGCTTTAAGCCTTTGCACTTCAAGATTTATAACGGATAGATTTTTTATCTTTGAGTCCAAGTTTGTCTGAGTTACGGTAGGATCTATCTGCATAAGCACTTGATTTTTATTGACATAGTCTCCCTCCTTGATAAGTATCTTCGAGACTACTCCTGTCTCTATAGGCTGGAGTATCTTTATCTCTCCGCTTGGAACTATCTTACCTCTCGCACTTACTACAACATCTATTTTACCGAAGTACAGCCATACTGCTCCTATGATTAAAATCAAAACAATAAGCCAGAGGATTACATGTCCCAAAGGATTTAAAGGTCTATCTTCTATCTCTACTAAAAGAGGCTGAAACTCATACGAATCGTTTTTGTTTTTACTCATTAATTTGCCTGCTGTGTTGTTAAAAAGTGATAGTAGCCCTGTTTGTTCATAAGCTCTTCATGGCTGCCTATTTCGACTATTTCGCCCTGCTCTACTACTATTATTCTATCGCAGTCTCTCACGGCGCTTAATCTGTGGGCTACTATAAACATTGTTCTGTTTTGCTTGATTTTATTCAAGTTTTTCCTGATAATGCTCTCAGACTCATAATCAAGCGCTGATGTAGCTTCATCAAATATAAGTATCTTAGGATTTGTTAAAAGAGCCCTCGCTATGGCAATTCTCTGTTTCTGACCGCCTGAGAGCGAAGAGCCGCGCTCTCCGACAAACGTATCATAACCTTCAGGAAGCGCCGTTATAAACTCATGTGCTCCTGCCGTCAAAGCTGAATTTATAATTCTTTGCATAGAAGCACTTGGCATGGCAAATGAGATGTTCTCTTTGATAGTTCCGCTGAAAAGATAGTTTTCTTGTAAAACAACTCCGATATTATGTCTTAGCCATGAAGGACTTAAGTGTCTTACGTCCACTCCGTCCACATAAAGAGCTCCGTCATTTGGTATATATAGTCTTTGCAGCAGTTTGGTTAATGTGCTTTTTCCGCTGCCGCTTCTTCCTACAACTCCTATACTCTCTCCAGCTTTTACATGCAATGAGAGTTTCTTTAAAATAAAAGGACCGTCTGGAGTGTATCTAAACGATATTGAGTCAAATTTTATCTCTCCTCCAAGCGTTTGGAGTGTAATGGCTTTATCGTTTGCCGTCTCTGTGGGAGAGTTTAATATATCGCCTAATCTATCCACAGACAGCAATGCCTGCTGAAACTCATTCCAAAGTCCGACCAGTCTCATAATAGGACCGCTGAATTGACCTGCAAACATTTGAAATGCGATAAGCTGTCCTACGCTTAAATTTCCCTCTATCACCTGACCTACGCCAAAATATAAAATCGTTAATGTCATAAGTTTTTGTAAAGCCGTACTGATACCGGAGAGGTTATTTGAAAGATTTGCTAACTTAAAGCCTGAGTTTACATATTTTGCCAGATAGTTTTCCCATCTGTTTTGCATAGAACCCTCTATTGCCAAAGACTTTACCGTTTGCATTCCTGTAACAGATTCTACAAGATATGCATTTGACTGAGCTCCCATTTGGAACTTCTCTTCAAGGCGCGAGCGGAGTTTTGGAGTAATAAAGAAATAAAGAAGCGCTATCGTAAAGACGAATGATACTGCAATTAAAGCAAGCTTCACACTGTAGAGCATCATCATGGCTATAAATACAAATGAGAATAAAACGTCCAATATAACCGTAACTGATTTATTTGCTATAAAATCTCTTATCCTGTCAAGCTCTCTTACCCTTGCCACAATGTTGCCTACTTTTCTTTTTTCGAAATAGACCATAGGCAGAGATATAAGATGTTTAAAGAGTTTTGAGCCGAGTTTTGCGTCTATTTTTGAAGTCGTATGAGCAAATATATAATTTCTGGAAAGATTTAAAAGCATATCAAAAATGATTACAGCCGCAAATGCGACAGCAATTACGTTTAGCGTGCTAATACTGTGATGAACCAGCACTTTATCAAGCACGACTTGCGTAAAAAGAGGAGTGACAAGACCAAAAAGTTGTATAATAAACGAAGCAACGAGTATCTCGCCGGCTATTTTTTTATAATGCAGTATTTGGTTATAAAACCATGCAAAGCCGAATTTAACCTGTTCGTTTAATATCTTATGTTTCAGAATAACCACTTGAGGGCTCATTTGCTTTTCAAATTCACTGAATTTTAAAATAAAGGGCTCTTTTTTGCCGCCCTCAAACAGCAATACCTCCTCTTTATCCGTATCTATCCTTAAAATGACCGCATATCCACCCTCCTCTCTTTTGCAGATGGAAGGAAAAGGGTATTTTGCTAAATCTTTTGATTTTATCTCTTTTATTCTCGCTTTAAAACCTCTGTCTTTTGCTATCTTTACCAGCAACTCAATAGAAGGTTCATTCTCTAACGCATACTCTCTAATTATTGACTGCGTATCTACTGATATCTTATTTAGTTGTCCGACAACTTCTAAAGCTATTAACGCGCTGCGCATTGGGTCTCTTTTTTATTTATAATTTCTCTTTTCTTGATATGCATAGATAAAAGTTCTGACGCTTCGTTTTGAGAAATGTCTATTTTTATCTTGTCTATTGTGTTACTTAAAAGTGTAATCTTATCCGATTCGCCTGCTTCATATAAGGAAGCTCCTGCTTGTACAAGCTCTTTTGAAGATTGCACGCTTTGATGAATGCCATCAAGTCTGTCTTTAGAGAGTTTAATCTGCGAATCAATCATAAACTGCTCCTTTTCGTATGCTCTTTTTGCATCCTCATACTCCAGTCTGCTTTGCATAAGTTCAAGTCTTTTTATATTTACATCAGCATCATTTCTGAATCCGTCAAATAATGGCATGGAAAAACTTATGCCAAATCTGTATCCATTCTTTTCAAACTCATTCAAAGCCCTGCCATAACTCTCAGCAGAAGAGCTGTAAAAATCATATCTTGCGTAAAATGAGACTGAGGGCAGATAGTTTGTCTTTTGCAGATTAAGTTCTGCTTGTTTTTGGGCTGTTACGGCCATTAGTTTTTTAGCTGTGACACTCTTTTCAAAAGGTACATTATTATAGTCTGTTATGTCGATAGATTCTAAAGTATCATCTTCTTGTATGCTTATACCGCTTAGATACATAATATTTGAAAGATAACCAGCTCTCTCTTCTTTAACGGCAGCGCTCATAGTTACAATATCTGCTAACTCTTTGGCATACTTCATAATATTTGTTTTTGCAATTTGACCGGAGTTATAAAGACGTTTTGTTAAAGCGTATAACTCAGTATAGAGTTTTTGCATCTTTTCATACTCTTGAAGCTGATAGTTTTGAATACGAACTTTTGAATAATTTTCCAGTAAAGATATCAGACTCTCTTTCTCTTTGAGACATTTGGCCGCGTTTAGGGCATTCATATTCTCTTTGGCTGCCTCTACAGAATACTCTGCTGCTCCAAAACGGTATATATCATACGAAAGATATAAAGATGCAGAGAGATATCTTCCGCTTGATTGTGTTAAACTATCGTCTCCGACATAAGAGGGGGTATATAAATTTTCAAACTTTTTTGAACGCTCTATATTAGATACAAGTTTTAAAGAAGGATAATAACCGGCATTTGCAATATTAATATTCTCTTCTGCTATAGCCGTTTCAATTTCACTCTGCTTCAATCTTGGAGATGCGAGCAGGGCATTTGATAGGATATCAAAATTATAAGCAGTCTGCGAAAAGCTTTGCGTAATGATAAAAAATATAATATAAATACAAAATACTATTTTATTCACTTATCAATACCATTTTAAATTTCAAAAAATACAAGTGATATTCTGCCTTACTTATCTAAATATTTATTGAGCTGAGTATATTTTATTTTTAATATTTTCACGTATAACACTCAACTATTAATTAACTCATCTGATAATTTTTCTTAATATTAACCTTATCTGTTTTATTGGACTTATTACAGCGATAAGCAGTGTCAGCCTATCGCTGTAATAACTCTCTTATTGAAAGACAGATATCTATTTATGTCAGTTACAAGCAGAAGATTATCAATTTTCACTTCCTTTTATTTAAAAGACATATCTCTATTTATGCCAAACTCTCTTGATGTAACTTTCTTCCAGTACGATTTTCTTAATCTAAAAGACATATATCTATCGTACCTTGTCATATGAAATGCCAGCAAAAACGAAGCTGTCAATTAATCTAAAAGACATATATCTATTTATCTCCTAATAGATTGTATCTTACGATACTGTTTGTCTAAAAAACATATATCTCTTTATAGTTATAAAGAGATAAACGATAAAGTATTGCATAGTCTAAAGAACATATCCCTACTCATGCCAATAAGAGTTTACTATCTGCATAAGTTCTTTATTGTCTCTTATGTCATCATTTGATGTTATATGTATGCCTTTATCTTCTGCATAAGCATTTATCTCTTGTATGATAAGCTCTATGTCTTGATTTGTGAGATAACTGCCGTCATTTAGTTCAACTCTTTCTACAGTATTGAACGAGAGATTTTGATAATCTATCTTTATACTGTCATCTTCGCCGTAATAGAGTTTAAAAGAGCTGCCTGAAGCAAAAAAGCCGATATCTTCTCTGCTGATACCATCTCCAAATCTTATAGTATCATATCCTGATGTATCATAAATGGTATCTTTGCCGTCTCCTATATTAAATAGATACGTATCATTTCCGTCTTCACCCTTTAACGTATCATCTCCAATACCTCCTGTTAATGTATCATCTCCTCTGCCTCCAAGGATAGTATCGCTTCCTTCATTGCCAAAGAGTGTATCGTTATCGTCTCCTCCATA
>JAIRKW010000068.1 GCA_031259875.1 Campylobacteraceae bacterium | reverse complement strand
GAATAAAAAAGTTTAGAGAAAACAAGTAGCAGTCAAGAAATTCTTGACTGCCGTGTGATTAGAGTCTTGACTCGTATCTGCGCAACATATAAAGTTTTTTGAGCATCTTTTTGCGAGCGCTGATTTTTTGCTTTTTGCGTTTTTCAGTTTTCGTTTCAAAGTGTTTTCTGGCTCTAACTTCGGTAACTACCAAGTTTCTGTCAACTTGCTTTTTAAACTTTCTGTATGCTTCTTCGAAAGACTCATTCGGATGAACCTTGATTCCAGGCATCCTTATCACCACCTTTCGTTGAAATTTGAACGCTAATTGTATCAAAAACATTTGCAAAATGCAAATCTTGACGAATATATATGTTCTTATATTGACTTTTTACGTCAGAATAGTTATACTATATTGATTTTGTTAACTTTAAGAACTGCAAGGATAATTTGTGGCTGTCATGCTGTTGAAAAATAAAAATTGCGAAGAAAATATATCAACACAGCAAAAGCAGATTTTAAGATATGCCCTTGTCAACGGTTTTAGTATACAAGCTACAGAGATAGACAACTCTCCAGATGAAAAAGTGTTGGAAGAACGCAAATGGTTTAGAGGATTTTTACGCTCTTTGAAACCAAATGACACTGTTCTTGTGTATGATTTATGGTCATTTACAAATAAAATAGACGAATTGGTCAAGATATTTGAGTGTCTGCTCCGTCGCAATATAACGCTTCATATTTGCAATAAACATTTTATCGTATCAATGCAGACGCCGCTTTTTCAAGTGCTGGAGCTTTTGGCAAAGCAGCGCGAACTAAATTTGAATCCTTCAAAAAAAACTCATGCAGGACGCCCTAAAGGCAGAATGTCAAGATCAAAATTTGACGACAACAGAACACTGATAGTAAATATGTTGGAGGCCGGCATATCGGTAAATCATATCGCCGCAGAACTTGGATTTAGCCGCAGTTCCTTGAAAGATTATATAAACTCAAGAGAGCTAAAAGAGTTAGCGGCAATCAAAAAAACACTGCCAAAACATGACAATAAAAAAATCAGCAAATTAACAGCACACCAAAACGGTGAAAATTCACCTAAAGAGTGCGCTTTAATAGCACCAAATTTAAAGGATCCCTTATGACATACAGGAAAATGCGCTATATAGGTTTTAGTATCATAACTTTAGCAAGTTTAATATTGCCATGGATAACTATCAATGACAAACACTTTTTCTTGCTTAGCTTTGACAAAAAACAGTTGCAACTGTTTTTTACAACATTTAATATGTCGGAACTTTGGCCTATGTTATTCTTACTCATTATCCTGTTTTTGGGGATATTTTTTGTCACAACGCTTGGCGGACGCGTCTGGTGCGGCTGGGCATGTCCGCAGACGATATTCAGAATCATATACCGCGATTTACTTCAAACAAAAATATTTGGACTTTATAAAAGTATAGACAATAGACAAAAGCCAATTTCTCAAGGCAAATATATACAAAAAATATTTGCATTTTTGATATTTGCGTTGTTTGCAGTGGCAGCGGCAGCCGATTTATTGTGGTACTTTGTCCCGCCGGAAGATTTTTTTGTATATATAAAAGACCCCTCCCAGCACAATCTCTTATTTGTTATATGGTTTATATTTACGACACTTATAATAGCAGCAGCTGTCTTTTTAAAAGAGAAGTTCTGTACTTATGTCTGTCCATATGTGAGAATCCAATCAACAATGCTCGATAATGATACCGTACAAACAATTTACGACCCGATAAGAGGAGGCGAAATATACGACGCACATAAACAAAAGATAGAAGGCAAAAGAGACGGTGAATGTACAAGATGTGATGCATGTGTTAAGGTCTGTCCTACGCATATAGATATAAGAGCAGGGATGCAATTGGAGTGTATAAACTGTCTTGAGTGTTCTGACGCATGTGAAAAAATTATGGCGCGATTGGGGCTTCCTTCTCTTGTGAATTGGACAAGTCCCAATGCAACACAAAGCAGAGGAAAAGTTAAATTTATTCGCTTTAGAACTATCGCTTATCCGATTGTAATTGCAATAACATTGGTCGTGCTTTTATCTATGACTACAACAAAAAAGAGTATGATTTTAAACATTAACCGCAATACGGAACTGTTTCATATATCAAAAGACAGACAAAGCGTTGAGAATACATATAAATTCAAATTTGAAAATATAGACTCCAAAGAGCACATATTCTATTTTGAAGTGTTAAATCCGGATATCACGATAAAAACGCCGGCAGAACCATTTAAACTTAAAGCAGGCGAAGTAAAAATCAAAGTAGTGATACTTGCCACCGATATCAACTCATCTTTAAAAGTCCAAAACGGCAAACCGCTTCCTGTAATAATAAGAGCTTTTGCAGTTGACAACAAAGAGAAGATATTTATAGAAAAAGAGGCTGCTTTCATCTATCCAAATAAAGAGAGTATCAAATAGTTTTGGCAGCGCATCTATCTTATTGCGCTGCGAATTTACAATCAGTTCACATTGAGGGACTAATATTACTGTTATGAATTCCCAACGGGAGGAAATTATGAAGCTTTGTAAAACAATGATTGTGGCTTCTCTTTTAATTATAGCTTGTTCTATTCCTGCTAACGCATGGGGTAAAAAAGAGCAGGGTTTTTTATTGGGAGCAGCCACCGCTTTAACGCTGCCGTATCTGATAAGCAATCACAGATACCATGAACCCGTAAAACATTACGGTGGACATCATCGCTACGCGCCAAACACTGTATATACCCATACAAACGCACCGACAATTATCTATATAGAGAACGTGCAAAATGACGATAATATTCCGCCGCACAGGAGAGTCAAAAGTCACCATTACATCAACAACCAACAAGCTGACCGCAAGGTAATCATTATTAATCAATAGATAAATATTTCGGCGTACCCCCACTTGCGCCGAAATATTTCACAAAACCTGTCTCTCTTGAAAATATAACTTTGATAAAACTCTCTGCCTTTGAAAAATACTTATAATCATGCAAGAAGTTAATATGCCGAAAATGAAAACTGTAAGATGGCTGCTAAAAATCGTATTAAACGCGAAGCTTCACATTTTAAGCCCTCTTAACATGCGCAGATTAAAAGAAGTAAAATATCTTGACGAAAAATCTATTAAAATAATGCTTTGCCAAAGCTAATCCACTCTATTTTAGTTTTTGATTTTTTAAATCATTCAATATTATAAGTCCCCTCAAAGCAGAGTAAGTTCCGCTTTATGAGGGAAAAACATAAAAAAACAAAATACAGTCCGCCCTTACTATTAAAATTAACGGTCTCAAGTAAGGTTTTTGCAACTGTTTTAAAAAAGAGAAAATATTTCATTTTGCATCCTGCATAACAATGCGCATGCAATAAAACTATAAATCTGCTCAATGCAGACACGTACTTGCATAAACGATGCAATTTTCGCTCAGTTTGAAGCCTTAATTTGATATCAGCAAGTACATTTTACAAATATAACGAAGAATCTTTTTAAGTGTTCTTTGTCGCAAATCTCAGCGTGATTTTGCTAAAGATTTACAAAGTTCTTTTTCTGTAGTTTTAGGCCAAATTATCGCACCGTCAGCTTTTTTCAGTGTCATTACGGAACATACTAAATCGGTATAAAGCAACAGTTTACCTTTTGAATCATACCAATGATGACTGTAAAAACCATCCTCTATTAAAAAGAGTCCGTTAGAAAGCGGCTCTGCAAAGCCGTTGCGTTTTAGCTTGGCTATCACTTTGCCTCTTTTATCGATAAGATTCCAATTCTTGCCGCTCTTTACCGCCGCAACATCATTTATATTGAAATTTACCGCGCTGTCAAATTCGGCTCTTATTACCATTTCGCCTTTTTCGTTGATATAGCCAAATTTACCGTTCTTTTGTACAACCGCCAAACCGCGTGCAAAATTTGCAGCAAAATCAAACTGAGGCTCTATCGCCACATTGCCTTTTGTGTCAACAAACCCATATTTGCCATTCTTTTTGACTGTCGCTAAAAAATTATCGGTAAAGTCATACGCAAAGTCAAACTCGCTTTTAGTTATCCATATACCCTTTTCATTAATAAAACCCCATTTGCCGCTCTTTTTAACTCTCGCCAATGCGCTCTTTCCAAATGAGTAAGCATCTTCAAACTGTGCTTTTATAACCACAACACCTTTTGTATTAATAAAGCCCCACTCATTTCCCAGCTTCACGGGCGCCAAACCGTTTTCTGCAAATTTTTTCGCTTCCGTAAATTGAGGTTCTATCGCAATCAAACCATCATCATTTATATATCCCCAATAGTTATTTAATTTCACAGCTGCCAAAAAGTTAGCAGAAAAATCTCCGGCACTGTCAAATTTCGTGTCTACGATTCTCTCACCTTTAAAATTGATAAAAACATCCTTATAGCCACTGCCGACAAGAGCCAAACCTATGGATGAAAATTGTTTTACATAATCGAACATCGGCTCAATTACTATCTCGCCCTTAGAGTTTAAAAAACCGCATTCTATCAAGCAAAAACTACTCATCTCATTGGCAAACATATTCTCTTTAGCCGTGCATATAATAGTGGATGAAACGGATAATAATATTACTAAAAGCAGTTGCTTCATTCATTTTCCTGTGAATTTTTGTCTGACATTATATCAAACAACTCTTTAAAACTATAGTTTTCAAGCTTTATATATAAAATATTTGATTTTTATGCTAACAAATTTTTTACTTCCATTGATAACTTTTTATAAATTAAAATCCCTCATTCATTACTCTGTAAAGATACTCTGTTTCATTGTCATCTAAAAAGAGTGTCTTTTTTGTATCAAAAAGCTGTTTTAGCTTGTCTATATGCAAACCCGTATTATGTATACACTTTGTGTGCGCGGGTAAATATGCGCGAGCAAGCGCTATACTCTCATCTTCAATCTCATCCTCACATAAAAAACACTGCTTTAAGGAGTGAAGCCTGCCCTCAACATGCAAAAGCTCCAGATATGCTTCTACAGCTACTCTCTTCGGGTTTTGTTTATGCCACTTATCAGCAGATGTTTTGAGCACATTAAAGTAAAAATTATCTATACTCTCCACATCTTTTAAATGCTCGTAAAAAAGTTTAACAAAGTTTTGCCAAAAATAAAAACGGTCTCTGTCAAGACTCCACACATGCGCCAAATGTATGACATTCCTTAACTGTGCAAGGCTGGAGCGGGCTGAAAATTGAGTTTCAAAATCTATCAAATAACCTGTATTTATCACAGAATGCCGTGCGCCGTAAAATCTGTAAACAGTTCTGAGTCTATCTTCAGATAGTATAGTAACAATTAAATCCTCATCTTTGACTCTATTGATGTGTACGATAAAGCCCTGCACTTTCATCCTTTAAATATATACACTTATTTTAGCAAATATCGGCTAAAATAGATAGAAAACAGGAGTTTGCATGGATTTTATAACGTCGTGCATTGCGGCAAACCGTGAAATATATCAACTTTTAAACAGCAGAGGCGATTTGCAAGATCAGTGCAAAATGGGATTTGGCGGAGATATTAGTTTGAAAGCCGATTTGGCAGCAGAGGCGATTTTTATCAAACATTTGAGTAAATTTGGGCAGATTTACAGTGAAGAGAGCGGATTTGTAGGAGACGGTGAAGATATTGTCATCATCGACCCGATAGACGGAAGTAAAAATTTTGCTTCAAATATCCCCTATTTCGGCTCTTCTGCGGCATTGAAAAGAAACGGTAAAATTATCGGCGCAGTCATTGCTAACTTTGCCGCAGGATATATACATATAAAAGATGAGAGTCGTTTTGAACGGCGTTTTTTTCTTCAAGACAGAGCAGAAAATATCATATCTAAACCGCTTAAAGGTATCGGTATTTTTGAAAAAGCATACAAATCCAGAGCGCTTAGCGACAAACTGCTTCAAGCTTCGTTCAAATACAGAACTATGGGTGCATTAGCACTGTCACTTGCACTTTCTCACGAAGTGGATTTTGTTCTTTTTCAAGGTAATGTGAGAGAGTTTGATATAGCGGCGGGATGGTATATGAGTGAGGATTTATACCAGCTTAGGGCTCCAAATCTGCTGCTCGTAAGTAAAGATAAGGGAATATTTGATAAAATTCATAATTTTATAATGGAGTTATCTATATGAAATTTACGGAACTTTTCAAAAGCCGCAGAACTCAGCCCACACCGGAAGAGAAGCCAAGTTATTGGATTAAATGTGAATCATGCGGCGCATTAATGTACAAAAAAGAGATTATGCTCCAATCTTATGTCTGCCCAAAATGCGGATTTCATATGCGTATCAGCGCAAACGAGCGCGTAGAACTTTTGGCCGATAAGGACAGTTTTATATCTTACGACAAGAACCTTTGCGCTATTGACCCGTTAAAATTTGTGGATAAAAAATCATATAAAAAACGTATAGAAGAAGCAAATGTAAAAACGGGGCGCAATTCTGCCGTTATCAGCGGCGAATGCACTCTGGATGGTATCGCCATACAGCTTGTAGTATTTGATTTTAGCTTCATGGGCGGAAGTTTAGGCTCCGTAGAAGGCGAGATGATAGTGCGGGCAGTAAACCGCGCGATTCGAAAAAAACAAGGTGTCGTAATAGTGAGCGCAAGCGGCGGAGCCAGAATGCAGGAAAGTACGTTTTCTTTAATGCAAATGGCAAAAACTTCAGCTGTTTTAACAAAACTATCAGAAGCAAAACTGCCATACATATCTGTTTTAACAGACCCAACTATGGGCGGCGTGAGCGCATCATTCGCATGGCTTGGCGATATAGTAATAGCAGAACCGGGCGCGCTTATAGGCTTTGCGGGACAAAGAGTTATCAAGCAAACAATAGGCTCGGAACTGCCTGAAGGTTTTCAAAAAGCGGAATTTTTATTAGAACACGGACTTATAGATATGATAGTAAAAAGAGGCGATTTAAAGCGCACTGTAGGCGATTTATTGAGATATTTTACGGCGGAGCCTTAAGATAGTGGACGCCAAACTCTTTGCTCTGATAGATACTGCTACTATTGAAAAAAAGAGTAAAACACTCTTGTGGATTATGCAAAGAGTGTGCAATCTTAACGCGGCAATAGTTGAATACAGAAATAAAAACGGCAGCTTTGAAGAAAAAAGAGATGATATCTTGATGATAAAAGAGCATTTAAACATACCTTTGATTGTGAATGACGACATATCGTTAGTACCGTTTTGCGACGGGCTGCATTTAGGACAGGATGACCTTTTAAAGTACGCAGACAGTGTTGCAAAAAGCGTAGAATGCGTAAGAGAGATTATCGGCAGCAAAATACTTGGTATTTCAACGCATAATAAAAGAGAAATTTTAGAAGCAAATAATACAAGCGTTGATTACATAGGACTTGGCGCATACAGAAAAACAGACACAAAAGATACCGGCAATATTTTAGGAGAGAGGCTTTCGGCTCTTGCTCTATTATCGAAAAAACCGGTAGCGGCAATAGGCGGCATAAAACTTAGTGACCGTATTGCTAACGCAGCATATATTGTAGTAGGTTCGGGACTTTATGAGAATTAGCGTTTACTCCATAGAAAAATCCACACCCGCGAACATAAAACAATTAAATAATGATTTTATAAAGATGAGTTCCAAATTTGCCAAAGTAGAAGAGATAACGCTTTTCAATGCCTCTGCGGCAAAGGCGCAGAGCAAAGGTGCAATTGCCGCAAAAAGTGTGTATTCTCTCATTTATGAACCGTATCTTAAGGGTTATACTATCGCGCTTGATGAAGGCGGCGAAGAGTTGACAAGCGCACAATTTAGCTCTCTTTTTAAAAACGACGCAGATATAAGATTTTTTATAGGCGGAGCATACGGTTTTGAGGAACAGTTTCTGCGCCGCACTAAAAGAGTTATAAGCTTAAGTAGACTAACATACGCACATAAAATAGCAAAACTCATACTGTTTGAGCAGATATATCGCGGATTGTGTATTAAAAACAATCATCCGTATCATAAAGATTAAAATACCAAAGGATAATGATGAAAAAAAATGATATTGAGTTTTTTAAAGAGTTGCTTTTAAGCCGTAAAGAGCAGGTATTGAAAAATATAGACGGCACGACTCAAGAGATAAGAGATATGGATATATCCGACGCTCGTGACGATGCAGATTTGGCAAGTTTAAATATAAGCAGTTTTATAGGTCAGGCATTAAGCGTACAGCAATCAAAAGAGCTGCTAGAAATAGAGTATGCATTAGGCAAAATAGATAACGGCACTTACGGTATATGCGAAATGTGCGAAGAGGAGATAAGCATTCAGCGTCTCAAAATCAAACCACACGCAAAATATTGCATTATCTGCCGAGGAATAGTCGAGCAGACAAAAAATAAGAGGAGTTTATAATGGGTATCAGAGCATATCTGTTTTTTTCATTTTTATTGCTGGCAGTTGTTGGAATTTATACCTATTCTATAGTTCCCAGTGAAAATACATATTATACATTGACAATATTCGGATACTCTTTAGAACTTCCGATAGCTGTGTGGCTTATTGTCCCCGCGTTTGTACTGTTAGTAGCTTCTGTAGCGCATATGGTATTTTATACTATCAAAAATTTCTTTACAAAACGGCTGATGAAAAAAGACTATGAATCATTAATTACAGAGATAAAATATGCACTTCTTGGTGAAGAAAAAGAGTTTGAATACAAATCGGACTCTTTCAAGTCACTCTCTGCTGCTATTAAAAGAATGAAGTTCAATCCCAAAAGTGAAGATATCAAAACCGGTGAAAAAGAGATTGATGAGATTTACGATATTTTGGAAAAAATACGAGACGGAGAATGTGTGGATTTGAAAAAGTTCCGCCTTAGAAGCGACAACGAACTATTAAATCAAAACCGTTTGAATTTCGCCAAAGACGATAAAAAATCCATCGGTGAAATTTTAAAACACTGCCCGACGCTGGACAATGCAGCTTGCAAGAAAGCTTTTGATGCACTTTTAACTCAATCCTCATATGCTGAGATTAAAACTTATAAATATCAGCTTACAAATGAAATGATTTTAGGCTTGCTTAAAAGATTTGCCGATAAAGAAGATAAATTTACGCTAAGCATTGAAGAAATTAAAGAGCTTTTAGAAACGAATAATTTAGGTGCAAACGGCTTTTTAGCTACTGCAAAAATACTCAAAAATGTGCTTGAGCCGGATACTCTTTTAAAATTATATGATAACTTGCAGCTTAAAAATCACGATGCGGCATTTTCGTATTTGTATATTCTTTTTGAATTAAGACTTATAGATAAGGCCAGAGAATTTTTAGACGGCACCGACGAGGGTGATTTTGAAAAATTTAAAATTCTTCTATTTTTGCGTGACAACGGGAAATTTGTAGATACGGATTATCTGATTTGTAATGCATGAGATCGATTTTACTCAAAGCTTAACAGCTTTGGCTCCATTGGCAGGTTTTACCGACTTGCCTTTTCGCACTATTTGCAAAAGATTTGGCGTGGACTTGACTTTTTCCGAAATGATTAGCGCAAATGCTTTAGCTTATGACTCCAAAAAAACGCTTCATATGCTAAAAAAAGCTCCTGAAGAAGATATATACATTGTCCAAATTGCCGGAAGCGATATAAAAAATATCATAAAAGCCGTACAAATTCTAAATGATATAGACGGCATAACAGGTATTGATTTAAACTGCGGCTGTCCTGTGCCAAAAGTTGTAGCACAAGAAGCCGGTTCATCGCTTTTGCGCAACTTGGAACATTTGGCAAAAATTGTAGAAACTATCAAAAAGCACTCTGCCAAACGCTACACTTCCGTTAAAACACGTATCGGTTTTAATGAGAAAATGCCCGAGATTATCGCTAAAACTATTGAATCGGCAGGAGCGGATTTTATCAGTATTCACGGCAGAACCAGAAGCGGCGGATATAAATCCGAGGTCGATTATGAAGCCGTCAAAACAGCAAAAGAGGCAGTCAAAATCCCTGTTTTTGCCAACGGAGATATTGCAACTTACGAAAAAGCGCGCGAAGTTCAAAAGTTCACAAAATGCGAAGGAGTAATGATAGGGCGTGGAGCTGTGGGCAATCCTTGGATATTTCACTGTCTTAAACATAATATTGCACAAGTATCAAAAGAGGAAATTTGCAAAATAGTGCTTGAACATTTTGATTTAATGGTGGATTTTTATGGCAGCGGCGGCGTTAATATCTTTAGAAAACATTTGCACGCTTATTCAAAATCTCTTCCAAATGCAACTGTATTCCGCCATTTGATAAACAGGTTAGAGAGTGCGGATAGAGTAAAAGAGGAGATTGAACGGTTTTTTGGTTAGCAAATCAAAATGCTATATTGATTGCTGAAAATTATCATCAAAGATAATTTTACGCCTGTTGCACAAATGTACGAAGAATACTTTAATATTGATTTATGTTATAATTACGCACCTTATCTACGGTAAAAACAGATGGAAGATAGACACTTTTTACATTTTAATACAGCGTGTTTTACCTACTATGATGGCGCAGAAGTTTTTTATAAACTAAAAATAGGAGAGGTTTTAGAATTAATTGCCGAGCCTGAAAATCGTTTTGACCCATATGCGGCAACAGTATATTTTAAAATTTACAAATTAGGATATATCCCGCACGATAAAAACAAAGGGATTTATAATTTTTTACTTCTTGGACATAATGATATTTTTATTGCAAGAATCAACAACATCATCGAAAATGAAATTCCCGAAAAACAAATTGGCGTCACAGTAAAGATTAAAGCAAAAGCAAGTATTACTACATAAGGAGAAATCAATGCAGCAAACAGAAGCGGTAAAAGCCTCAAAAGAGTGGAAAAAAAGGAGTATTGTCAAAGACTTTAAAGATTCGGCAATTGAGCGCATAAGCAAAGAGTGGATGTTAATAACTGCCGGAAATAAGGACGATTATAATACCATGACAGCTTCGTGGGGAGGCATTGGATATCTATGGGAGCGCAGCGTTGCATTTATATTTGTCAGGCCTACAAGGTACACTTATGATTTTATGGAAAAAAATGTACGTTTCACGCTGACATTTTTTGATAAATCATTAAAAAACAGAGTTCACAAAATATGCGGCAGCAAATCTGGACGCAACATAGATAAAGCTAAAGAAGCAGAGATATCGCCTATCTATTTTGATAATGACACCATAAGTTTTGAAGAAGCAAAAGAGATAATCATCTGCAAAAAAATCTATATCGGCGATTTTATGCCTGAAAATTTTATAGATAAAAGTATTAATAATCTCTATCCCGCCAAAGATTATCACAGAATTTACATTGGGGAGATAGAAAAATTTTATCAAAAATAGCAATCCATACCAATGGCTACACATAAGTTGAGTATGGATTGTGTATTAAATCGTTATAAAAACATATTTAAAATTTTACAAAATAAACCAAATTCAAAACTGCAGCTTTTATGCTGTTTCCTAAGAACAAATATGATAGAATCACTCTAAACACTCATTTAAAGGTTGCAAAATGGATAGAAAGCATATATACAATCCAAATTCTAATGAAAGTTTAAATGACCGCAGAATTTTTGGAGGCAATCCTCACGGTATCCTGAACTTCACAAAAGCAAAATATACTTGGGCACTGAAACTTTGGGATGTGATGGAGGCAAATACATGGTTTCCGCGCGAAGTTGACACAACAAACGATGTGGTAGACTATAACAAAAATCTCACAGCCCCTGAAAAACGCATGTACGATTTAGTTTGGTCACAGCTGATTAGCATGGATAGTTTTCAAACCAACAATTTAGCCGACAATATCAATCCGTATATCACCGCTCCTGAAGTAAACGCCTGTCTTGCGCGCCAGGCATATGAAGAGGCAAACCACTCAAAATCATACGCCGTTATGGCTGAAGCAATCTGCGACAATACCGACCTTATCTATGAAATGGAAAAACACGATGATGTCCTGCGAAAAAAGAACGATTACATCTCAAATGTATACGAGCAGTTGGCGGGCAATGTAACAGAAGAGAAGATAGTGCTTGCAATGTTTGCAAATCAAATATTGGAAGGGCTCTATTTTTATGCGGGATTTACCTCCGTATACTCTTTGGCAAGAGCAGGCAAAATGCTTGGGAGCGCACAAATGATAAGATTTATCCAGCGTGATGAGATAACTCACCTTTTGCTTTTCCAAAATATGATAAACAGCACTCAAAAAGAGCGTCCGGAGTTATTTACAAAAGAACTTAAAGACAAAGTTTACGAAATGTTCAAAACCGCAGGCGCGCTTGAGATAGAATGGGGCAAATACATCACGCAAAATCAAATTATGGGATTTACAGACGATATAATAGAACAGTATATACATTACTTGATAGATGAGAGATTAAAAGCTGTAGGATTTGAAAAACTCTACGATGTAAAACATCCCATCAAATGGGTGGACGATTTTTCGCGTTTTAACGACCAAAAGACAAACTTTTTTGAAGGAAATGTCAGCAATTACAGCAAGGGAAGCCTCTCCTTCGATGATTTTTAAAAGTGTGTATAATGAGCGAATTTAACTCCAAAATCATAGCGCAAAAGTGTCAAAAATTAGCAGACGAAATATCTGCGTGGGTGCAGCTTGACAAAGATTTATATAATGCGTTTGCAAGCATAGAAAGAGAGATTTTTACACCAAAAGGCTTTAAGCATCAAGCCTACAAGCTTGACCCGCTTCCTCTCTCGCAAGACCAGTGGATAAGTTCGCCTTTGACAGTTGCAAAAATGACTTTGGCGTTAGAGATAGATAAAAGTGTGGATTCGGTATTGGAGATTGGCTGCGGAAGCGGCTATCAAGCGGCAATTTTATCAAAGCTCATAAGAAGGGTTTTTACTATAGAGAGAATTGAACCGCTGCTTTTGGAAGCCAAAAAATGCTTCAAAACGCTTGGAATCTCAAATATACACACACGTTTTGACGACGGGCAAAAGGGCTGGAGAGATTACGCTCCGTATGATAGAATATTGATGTCGGCATCTATCAAAAAAGTACCCGAAGCCTTGTTTGAACAGTTAAGTGAAAACGGTATCTTGGTGGCGCCTGTTGAAATATCGTCAAATCCTTCCGAACAAAATATCAGACAATTAATCACACAATACATAAAAACAAAAAACGGCATAAGAGTAAAAACTTTGGAAGAGTGCTTATTTGTACCAATACTGGACGGGGTAAGCAGATAAGGATATTCTATAGCAATGTAAATGTTCTGCGCATATTTTGTGTCATGCTGACAATCTGTCATATAAAACATTTCTAGACTTCAAACCAACAAAGCTATTATAAAGATATCAAACAACTCCCCTTATGCATTTTCTAATTTCGCTTGCAATCAATCTCTCGCTGCTTCATAGTTGTAAAAAATATAAAGCATGGTGGGCGAAGTGTTTATAAACTTCAAGTTGTAAAATAAAACAAAGTGGTTTGAAAGAGCATATCACACGACT
>JAIRKW010000036.1 GCA_031259875.1 Campylobacteraceae bacterium | reverse complement strand
GAAGCCCTGTTGCGGATAAAAGAGAGGATTTGACAAATACTCTTTTCGTCGTTGCGGGCTGATGAAGTCAGCGTGGCGATCTATGGGAATTACCAAAAAAACTTGCAATTTGAAATATTCTAAAAAATCTTTAAATAATCATGGAACCCTTTTGGATTCCATGTTGTCGTATTGGCGCATCGTTAATATTTAAAAGTGACAAGTAGCGCCATGTGTTTTATATGTATTCAAATCAAATAAACAAGAGTGACCCAGCTCGCCGCTTGGAAAAGGAACACCCTCTTTTAAAATGAGATTAACAGAGTGTGCACCGTACAAACCGGCAGGTAATGTAAACTCTTTTTCGATTACGTAAGCATTATGAGGAACATAATATGTGGGCGAATCATCATGCACGGAGGGATTATCTTTTCTCAAATATTCATATATGGGTTTATAATCATCTTTTGTAGCTCTTCTTAATATCTTTTTATTTACGGCATCTTGTATGCCCATCGGCCCAGCTAATGGTTTTGTTTTGTCATGAAAAAAACTTGTCGGTTTGGCTTTGAAACTTATATATTCGTCAATATCTATTTTGCTTCCAATTGTTATTAAGCCTTGTTTTGCAAAATAAACCATATCTACAGATTTACCAAATAGTGATTTTGACAGCGGATTAAGAGCGCTCAATCTGTCTTGCGAAACAATGAATCTTGAATTGCAATAGCTCACATCGGTAGCATTCAACAGATTGGTTTCTTCCGGTAATCCCGTAATAATCTGTTTATGATAACCGCTTAAATATGCTGCGGAGATTTTTGTCTCCTGCGTAAATTTAATCTGCCAGATAGACGGTTCATAGGCACTCAAAATCAATACCACAGGCTTATCTGCAACATTTATAAATAGAGTAAACTCTGTGGCTTGATGTCCGCTTTGGTCTATTTGTATGTTTTGATTTAAGCCTGAATATCCGCCCGCAGCATACACATAAAAATCATCAGATAAAACAATATCGGAAAAATCACAAGTCTTTACAGGGGCAATGTCAAAATTTTCAGCAGAAGATGACACTCGCGCATCTCTTGTGCTTGTACTTTCTCCTATAGGGTCAGAACTGGTAAAATCTCTGCTGCTTCCTCCTTTGCCTACGCAGCCAACTAAAACCATTAGCGCAAGTAGCGCAACTAAGACACTGAATATTTTTTTACTGTACATGCTATACTCCTTACGGCTTTTAAACTACAAAAAGAGATAATCTTTTTACGTAGTTTTCAAATCTTTTCTATCTCATGCTTTGCATGAGAAACCTTTCTCGCATCAACTAAACCAAATATATATCTCCTTACAGTTTATAATCAGCCACAACAGCATAAAGCATATCATAACTAAACCAAATATATATCTCCTTACAGTTAAGAAAATAATGGATAAAGTCCCTTATTTTATCTAACTAAACCAAATATGTATACAGATCATTTGTCATCTTGTTGAATGGTCTCTTTTGCGTTAGCTGCTTTCGCGCCAATCTCTTTTATATCTGTTCCATCCATGTCAATGTGTTGAATGCCGTATTGATTGTCATTTGCATCATGCGAATTTGCCCAATACTCTTTTTTGACAGGTTTTTCAATGATATATGGTCATTGCAATGATGGGAGAGGTTCTTTTGGAGTTTTTTTGCCAAACAATA
This sequence comes from Campylobacteraceae bacterium, assembly GCA_031259875.1. Lineage (GTDB taxonomy): Bacteria > Campylobacterota > Campylobacteria > Campylobacterales > Campylobacteraceae > JAIRKW01. The sequence goes on along the minus strand of JAIRKW010000036.1, from coordinate 6,838 downwards.
CTTTGTAACTGACCCACAGAATGGCTATCGTGACTTTGTAGCCAACCCACAAAATAGCCATCGTAATAGCGATGATTGACAAGGATATCTTGGGATCATTCCATCCACAAATGCAGGTGGATGTGATTGTCCCTTTTTCAAAACTATTTACGTTGAGGAGTTCCGGAATTGAAGCGTTTAGGGTTAGTCCTGTTATTACTTCTTCGGATGAATTGCTACCATTTTGGCAAAACGCCACTTCTGCACAAACTAATAAAAATGTCAAAATGAAAAAACTCTTTTTAGACACACTCATGGATTTCCTTTCATTTAAAAATTTTACCGTAACCAACTTTTTGTAGAAGTTTACCTATATAATCCCAAGAGAATTTTATGATATTATAGATAATTGTATGATAAATATAATTATTTTCGTAAAGAATTATTTATATATCGCAATATATTTATACCAAATACCATGAATTATTTTTAGAATGTTAGCTAAAAAAATCTTAAATAATAAAATAAAAATAACAAACTATATATCAATAATATTTAATTTGATATAATAATCAAAATTTTTCTTAAGAGATTTTGTGAAAAAGATTCTTTTAGTGTTGGCCATGGTTGTTTGCGCGCTATATGCCAAAAGCGATATGGAGTTGGCTGAAGAGGCTTTTGATAAAGGGGAATACAAAACCTCCGCGCAATATTTTACAAAAGCTTGTGAAGCAGGCAACGGCGAAGCGTGCTGGGCGATAGGTTCATTTCACAATACGGGTAGCGGTGTCAAGTTAGATCACACAAAAGCGGCAAAGTTTTTGACAAGAGGATGCGAACTTGATAATGCTGAGAGTTGTTACAATATAGCCGCTATGTATTATGATCCTATCGGTTTGAAACAGGACTATTCAAAAGCTTTTACATATTTTTCAAAAGCTTGTACTTTGGATCATGGCAGGAGTTGCTATATCCTTGGAATATGTATGTCAATGGATTTAGCGTGAAAAAAACTCCGCTAAAGCATTTGAATTTTACATAAAAGGTTGCGATAAAAAGACAAAACTCAGTTGTTTTATAACGCGGGTGATGCGTATGCAAATGGCAATGGCGTAAAGCGTGATTATAAAAAAGCTATTGAGTATCATGATAAAGCTTGCGATAAAAAACTCGCCGAAAGCTGTTTAGCGATAGCAAGTATATACATAGGAGGCGATGGTATTGAAGATGACCACAATAAAGCTTTTGAATATAGCAAAAAGGCTTGCGGTTATGGTTTAAAAGAGGGTTGTTTTATATGGGTGAGGAGTTGATGAAACTTAATAATGCTATTTCTGATGCAGCTAAAGAAATCGAAAGTAGCACATTTGCAATTTATGAGCAATCCTGCGATGATAAAAATCTTGGTATATCGTGCTATTTTTTAGCGCAGGCGTATGAGGCAGGTGAGGGTATTGCAAAAGATATCAAAAAGGCTAAATATTATTATAAAAAAGCTTGTGAGCTTGGACATAAAGAAGCTTACGGCAAATAAGTAATACGCTTACAACAAGGCGAGTTTTAAAACACGCCTTGTTTGATAATTATATTTTTATCTTATACATTAAACCTAAAGTGCATCACGTCGCCGTCTTTGACGATATATTCTTTGCCTTCAAGGCGCATTTTGCCGCTATCTTTTGCTCCGTTTTCGCCGTTGTAAGCGATATAGTCATCATAAGAGATAACTTCAGCTCTAATAAAACCTTTTTCAAAGTCATTATGTATGACAGAGGCGGCTTTTGGGGCTTTCCAACCTTTTTCTATAGTCCATGCTCTTACCTCTTTGACGCCTGCTGTAAAGTAGCTGATAAGTCCTAATTTTTCAAAAGAGAGATGTACGATTTTATCAAGTCCGCTCTCTTTAATACCAAGTTCGTTTAAAAACTCTTTTGCCTCTTCGTCGTTTAAAGCTACTATCTCTTCTTCTATCTTTGCACATAGCTTTATGACGTCGGCATTTATCGTTTTGGCATACTCTTTTAGATTTTTGACATATATATTATCTTCCAAAAGCGCATCTTCATCAACATTTGCTCCAAATATCACTGTTTTTCCGGATAAAAATCTAAGCTCTTTATTTAATGCTGCAAATGAGGGATTTTCTCTATCTTCAAATGAGTTTACAGGCTCTAAGCTGTCTAAATGTTCCGCAAGTTTTAAGGCGATATCAAGCTGTGCTTTTGCTTCTTTGTCTGATTTGGCTTGGCGTGTAAGTTTATCTATCTTTTTATCAAGCTGCTGTAAATCGGCTAAGATAAGCTCTGTTTGTATTATCTCGATGTCTCTTAAGGGGTCTATTTTACCCTCTACATGCGTGATGTTTTCATCTTCAAAGCAGCGGACAATGTGCAGTATAACCTCAACCTCTCTTATGTTTGACAAAAATTGATTGCCAAGTCCTTCGCCTTTACTGGCTCCCCTAACAAGTCCTGCTATATCCACAAAATCGATGGTTGAATACTGAATGCGTTCTGGTTTTACTATCTTTGCAAGTTCAAAAAGACGAGAATCCGGAACCGGAACGATGGCTTTGTTTGGCTCAATAGTACAAAACGGATAGTTTGCTGATTCAGCATTCCCAGCTTTTGTAAGTGCATTGAATGTTGTAGATTTGCCGACATTGGGAAGTCCTACTATACCAACTCCAAGACCCATTATTTGTCTCCTTGCTGATTTATGAGCCAGTACAGATTCATACGCACTCCAGCGCCGCTTGCACCGCTTTGATTATATCCCCACTCTTTCTCAATATAAGCCGGTCCTGCTATATCCAAATGCAGCCATTTGTCTTTAAAGGACTCTTCTATAAAGTTGTCTAAAAACAGTGCGGCAGTTATCGCTCCTCCGTATCTTGACGAAGAGATATTTGAAATATCGGCTATATTGCTTTTGAGGAGTTTTTTCAGGTATCTATTGAACGAGAGGCTATTTACAAGCTCTCCGCTTTGTGTTGCTGCTCTGTATAGTTCGTGTTTTAATTTATCATTATATCCCATGACTCCCGTAGTGTATTCTCCAAGGGCTACAACACAAGCGCCGGTTAACGTTGCCATATCTATCAAAAGGTCAGGTTGCAGTTCTTGCGCATAACAAAGGCAGTCGGCAAGTACCAAACGACCCTCTGCGTCAGTGTTTCTAACCTCTATGGTTTTACCGTTTTTGGCTGTTAATATATCGTCTGGTTTATATGCGTTGCCGCCTATCATATTTTCAGTAGCGCCGATGATGGCGTGGATTTCAAATGGAAGTTTAAGTTCTGCTGCTCCTTTTAAAATCGCCATAACAGCAGCTCCTCCGCTTTTGTCGGCTTTCATGCTTACCATATAATCGCTTGGCTTAAGGCTCAATCCGCCGCTGTCGTAAGTTAAACCTTTACCTACGAATACGACTCTTTTTTTGGATTTTTCTTTGGGTATATAAGTCAAATGTATGAGGCGGGGAGGGTGTACGCTTGCTCTATTGACTGCCAAAAATGCGCCCATTTTCTGCTCTTGCAAAAACTTCTCATCAAAAATCCTGCAAGTTACGCCTTCAACTGAAGTAAGTTTTTGCGCATCCTGTGCCATTTGGATAGGAGTATAGTCGTAAGGAGCGGTATTGATGATATCTTTTGCCCAATTTGCAGCATTTGCTATGATATAAGCGGTCTCTTTTGCATTTTGCAGCTCTTCAAGCGAAATTTTGTTTTGGTTGTAACTGTCGGCCGATATTATTAACTCTTCTAAATTAAAAGGTTCTGTTTTGCTTTTGTATTTTGTAAATTCGTAGCTTCCCAATACAAATCCCTCTATCAATGCCCCCATTGAGTGTGTATCTTCAATATATGAGCCGATTTTTGCACTTTTATAAGATGTCTGTCTTAATGTTTTTATGGCTTTTGCGGCGGCGATACGAAGTTCGTCCGGTTGTAAATTTGCGCATCCGACATACACATATCCATCTTCCAAAAGCAGTATCGCTTCTTCGCTCTCGCCTTTAAAGTTTGCAGCTTCCAAAGCTTTTTTGTGTTTAATCCAAACGTGGTTGAAATTTTTATCAACTATAAAAACTATAACCGCTTGAGTGTTTATATTTTCCAGAGTCTCATTTGTTGTTTTGATATTCATTTTTTTTCCTCAGTTTTTCTTTATAAAGTTTGTTCTCTATCCTTTTGAAGATAAAGATTATTATACAGGCAAATGACAGAACTACAGGTATCGCAAAATACCAATGCTCTCTGGCAAGGTCTATCAGTTTCCATATATGGTCTCCAAGTAAATACGCAGGGATTATCGTCGCAGCCGCCCAGCACCATGCGCTTATAAGATTAATGAAAGCGAACTTTTTTCCGCTGTATCTTGTGATGCCTATAGACATTGGTATAACGGTGCGAAGTCCGTACATATAGCGTTGTATAAATATCACAGGCCAGCCGTAACGCTTTAAAAGCAGGTGCGCTATGGCAAATTTTCTCCGCTGTTTTTTTAGCATTTTGTTGATATTTTTTTTAAAATATCTTCCAATGTAAAAATATATCTGGTCTCCTGCAAAACCTCCGAGTCCTGCTATAAATATAGCATAGCAAAGATTCATATCCCCGGAATGCGAGAGTATACCGCCCATGATGAGCGCCATTTCGCCTTCTAAGATACACCACACAAAGAGAATAATATAACCGTATTTTAAAATCAGTTCGCTAAGCAGCTCTTCCATGAAAAACCTTATAACTCAAGCAATGTTTTTGCTTGAGTTATATCCTTGTCGCCGCGTCCTGAGATATTGACTATTATAGTAGAGTTTTTAATAAGCTCTTTGGGCATTTTTTTTAGATATGCCACTGCGTGCGCGCTTTCAAATGCGGGTATGATACCCTCTTGTTTAGAGAGCCACACAAATGCGTCAAGCGCCTCTTTGTCGGTTATGCTCTCATACGTTACCTTATCAAGGCTTTTTAGATATGCGTGTTCAGGTCCGATGCCCGGATAATCAAGTCCTGCCGATATAGAGTAAGCCTCTTGTATCTGACCATCGTCATCTTGCAAAAGATAACTCATCTGTCCGTGTAAAACGCCTGCACTTCCACGCGCTAAACTTGCTCCGTGTTTGTTTGTATCTATCCCCATACCGCCTGCTTCTATACCGATACAATTTACGCTCTCATCTTCCAAAAATCGGCTGAATATCCCCATAGCATTACTGCCGCCGCCGATACATGCTATGATAAAATCAGGCAGCTTCCCTTCTGCTTGCAAAATCTGCTCCCTTGCTTCATCACCGATAACTGCTTGAAAATCTCTGACCATCATAGGATATGGATGAGGACCAGCTACTGTGCCTATAACATAAAAAGTATCTCTTGCGTTTGTCACCCAATGTCTTATAGCGTCATTCATGGCGTCTTTGAGCGTTCTGCTGCCGCTTTTTACGCTGTGCACTTTTGCACCCAAAAGTCTCATGCGAAATACGTTAAGCTCTTGCCTTATGGTATCTTTTTCGCCCATAAATATCTCACATTCAAGTCCCAAAAGAGCCGCTACTGTTGAGCTTGCAACTCCATGCTGACCGGCTCCTGTTTCTGCGATAATCTTTTTTTTACCCATCTTTTTAGCAAGGAGTCCTTGAACTATGGTGTTATTTATCTTGTGAGAGCCCGTGTGATTTAAATCTTCTCTTTTGAGATATATCTTTGCTCCAAATTCATTTGAGAGATTTTGCGCAAAGTATAGCGGTGAAGGACGTCCGACATAATCTTTCAAATACTTATCAACTTCGCTCCAAAATTCTTTATTGAAGCGTACTTTTTTATACTCCGCATCAAGCTCTTCTAAAATCGGCATAAGAGTTTCCGGGACAAATCGTCCGCCGTATATGCCAAAATGCCCTAAATCATTGGGGTCAAATTTTGAAGGTTTGGGGATATACATCAAGAAATCTCCAATACGGAATATACAGGCGTTGTTTTTACTATTTGAACATCACCTTTTAAGGATTTTAGATTTATCAAGAAACAGGCTTCAACACACTCTACGTTTATCTTGCCTAAAAGCTTTACGGCGGCCAGCGCAGTGCCTCCTGTTGCTATCAAATCATCAACCAATAAAACTTTGGGCGGATTTTGTGATGATGTGCTAAAAGCGTCTATGTGTATCTCTATTTCGTCTACACCGTATTCGAGGGAGTATTTTTCGCTTATGGTAGTGTAGGGGAGTTTTTTCGGTTTTCTTATTGGTACGAAAGCTATGTTTAATTTTGCGGCAAGTGCGCCTGCGAATATAAAACCTCTGCTCTCAATTCCCGCTATAAATTCAAAATCAGTGTCTTCATATCTTTTTACCAAATGGTCTATTAAAAAGTTGAAAGCTTTTTTGTCGTTTAAAAGCGTGGTTATATCTCTATATGTGATTCCTGGTTTTGGAAAATCATACACATCTCTTATTTTATTCCTAAGATACTCTTTCTCCTTGTCATTCAAAACAACCATCAACCCTCCTTTATCAAATCTCTATTTTATTGATGCGCAGGGCATGTCTGCCACCTTCAAACGAAGAATTTATCCACGCGTCAATCATTGACTCTATGACACCAAGTCCCGAGATTCTTTCTCCAAAGCATAAAACATTTGCGTCGTTATGAGCGCGCGCCATTTTTGCCGTATATGCGTCGTGGCAAAGTGCGGCTCTTATGCCTTTATGCCTGTTTGCCGCCATGCTCATGCCGATACCTGAACCGCATATCAATATTCCGAAACTTTTATCGTCGTTCAATACTGCTTCGCAAAGCGTGTGTGCAAAATCAGGATAATCTACTCTGTCGCAGCTTGCCGCTCCGATATCAACAA